>CAYSZN010000070.1:0-9335 GCA_964435425.1 uncultured Akkermansia sp.
CCCGCCTCCTCAACAGCCTCGGCTTCGCCGCGCTCGTCCTCTTCGCCTACGATCCCCAGCAGCTCTTCCTGCCGGGCTTCCAGCTCTCCTTCGCCGTGCTCCTCTTCATCGGCCTGCTCGCCCGCCCCCTCGGCGACGTCTTCGCGAAGCCCTTCCTCGCCGACTCCTTCCTGCCCCAGAGCCTGATCCGCCCGGCGCGGCGGTTCGCGGACCGCTTCGCCGGCTGGGTTGCCGCGCTCGTCGCCGTCTCCACCGCCTCCTGGCTCGGCTCGCTAGGGCTCCTCGCCTGGCATTTCGAGAGCCTCTCGCCCGTCGGGCTCCTCGCGAACGTCTTCATGGTTCCGACCGCTTCGGTCATCATGGGACTCGCCGCCGCCTCCCTCGCCGCCCATGGCCTGCACCTCACCTTGGTCGCCCTCCTCGCGAACCGGCTCAATGCGATCGTCTCGCTGTGCCTCGCCTCGATGGCCCAGTTCTTCGCCGGCCTGCCCGGCGCCACCGTCCACACCGGACACGGCACACCGCCGGCGGCGGAAACCCTGCGCCTCGATCTCGTCGGCGACCGGGGAGACGAAACCGTCCTGCTCGAGATCCCCTCCGGCCGAGCCGGGACACCCCTGCGCTGGATGATCGACTGCGGCGGCGTCCGCACCTACCAGGGACGCGTCCTTCCCCTGCTCCGCCACCGCGGCGTCAACCGCATCGACGCCCTCGTCCTCACCCACGGAGACCAGGGGCACATCGGAGCCGCGCCTTCGGTCCTCGCCCACTTTCGGCCTCCCCTCCTTCTGGAGGCGTCCGTGGAGAACCGCTCCCCTTCGCACCGGGAGATCCAGCAGACCGCGGAGCGCCTCGGCATTGAACGGGTCTCCCTCGACCGCGGTCACCGCCTCGTCCCGGGAAGGGGAACGGTGCTGAGCGTGCTGCATCCCTCCGCCCGTTCGCCCGGACGCCTCGCCGACGACCGCGCCCTCGTCCTGCGGCTCGAGCACGCCGGCTGCCGCCTGCTGCTCACCTCCGACAGCGGCTTCGACACCGAGCGGAGCCTCCTCGAAAGCGGGGCCGACCTGCGCGCCGACGTCTGGATCCGCGGCCAGCACGGCGACGCCCCTTCCGGGCTGCCCGCCTTCGCCGACGCCGTCTCGCCCCGGGCCGTCGTCTCGAGCCACTCTGCCTTTCCCGAGTCGGAGCGCCTCTCCGAAGCGCTGCGCGAGCATCTCAGCCGCCGCGGCATCCCCCTCTTCGAGCTCGAACGCGCGGGGACGGTCACCATCGAAGTGGACGGGAACGGTCTCCGCATCCGGTCCTATACCGATCCCTCCGCGATGCTGCATCTCCCCGCAGCGAAACCATGAGAAGATTGGGAACCCTCCCAAAAAGAGCTAAGAAACCGCCCTGTCCCACCGTTTCGAACCAAGGCAGGAACCGCCCTTCGTCCAAGGACCCGGAGGAATCCTGAAGAAAATTCAGTTATCCCGCTGACAAAATTTCTAGTATTTATAAACAATTTGCTCTATCCTGTTGCATCCGAGAGGGGCAAGATTGACTTTCCGGCGAAAGCCACTAAAAACAGGACGAGATTCGCGCCCATGCAAATCATCCCAGTCTCCATCCGGTTCGCCGCCCTGCCCCTTCTCTCCGCAGGGTTCCTTCCGCTTGCGAGCTGCACGGGCACCTCTAGCCTCACCGCCCTGTCGCCCCAGAACATCAACGCAGTCGCCAAGATCGCGGAGGAGGAGCAGAGCTCGGCCAGCGAGACCCTCACCGTCGGCGCCGAGGCACCGGCCGCCGCTCCCGCCGCGCCGACCCCCGCCCCTCCCCTGACCCCGGTGCCATCCGACCAGATCGTGGGCCTGCCCGACGCCCCCGCGCTGCCCGCCCCGCCCGATCCCGATCCCGTCGCCATTCCCAAGCCGGAGCCGACGACCCCGCCCGCCGTCCTCGCCTCCGTCCCCCGCACTCCCGTGGGGAACCGCCCGACCAATCAGATCATGATGGTCCGCACCACCGCCTACACCCACAGCGAGTCGGACCACCTCCAGTACGGCCGCAAGAGCGCCGCCGGCAACACTCTCCAGTATGGCTCCCAGGTCCGCAGCGCCGCCGCCGACTGGTCGAAGTATCCCCTCGGCACCCGCTTCATGATCGAGGGCATGCCCTACGAATACGTCGTCGACGACTACGGCAGCGCCCTCGTCGGCACCGAGACCATCGACATCTACAAGCCCGAGAAGGGCACGATGAACCAGTGGGGCGTCCGCAACGTCCCCATCCGCGTGCTGGAGTGGGGATCCTTCGAGGAGAGCCGCAAGATTCTCGACAGCCGCAAGCATGTCCGCCACGCCGACCACGTGCGCAAGATGCTGAACGAAATCGAGAAGAAGGCCCGCAGCGGCTACGCCACCACCGGCAACGGTAGAAACGCCTGACCAGGCGAAGGCCCGACCGCGATGACGAAAGCGGAGCGCAGCGCGTTCATCGCCAAGCGGCTGGAGGCGCTCTATCCCGAGACGCCCATTCCCCTCGACCACCGCGATCCCTACACCCTGCTCGTCGCGGTGCTGCTCTCCGCCCAATGCACCGACGCGCGGGTCAACCTGGTCACCCCCGCCCTCTTCGCCCTCGCCGACACCCCGGAGCGGATGGCCGAAGTGCCGGTCGAGACGATCCGCGGGATCATCAAGCCCTGCGGCCTTTCCCCGCGCAAGTCGGCCGCCATCTCCGAGCTCTCGAAGATCCTCGTCGCCCAGCACGGCGGCCAAGTGCCCGCCGACTTCGACGCCCTCGAGGCCCTGCCCGGCGTCGGCCACAAGACCGCCTCCGTCGTCATGAGCCAGGCCTTCGGCGTGCCCGCCTTCCCCGTCGACACCCACATCCACCGGCTCGCCCAGCGATGGGGACTGACGAGCGGAAAGAACGTCGAGCAGACCGAACGAGACCTGAAGCGCGCCTTCCCTGAGAACCAGTGGAACGCCCTGCACCTCCGAATCATCTTCTACGGACGCGAGCACTGCACCGCCCGGACCTGCGACGGCACCGTCTGCGAGATCTGCCGCACCCTCTTCCCGGAGCGGAAGAAGCCGGTGAAGACGCGGAAGTGACCGCTTCGTCTCCTGTGGACGCCACCACCTTCCACCGCGGTGTCATGGGATGTCCAAATCGTCACATTTCTTAAATTGCACAATTGCGCAAATTTGAAACATTTCGCGGAGCTTTCCGCATGAGACCCGCACCCTTCCTTCTCGTCATTTGTGCCGCCCTGATTCCCTATTCACGTGTCCTGGCGACTCCCAGCGGATTGAACAACATCCCCACCGCCGACACGGCGCCGCACCGGGCCATCGTGGTCCAGACTTTCGACACGGTCGGATCGGGGCCGCACGACTTCTGGACCGGCTTCAAGACGGGCTGGCAGCTACCCGGACTCGATCTGGAATGGGGTCTCGACAGCCATCTCGCTCCCGACCCGGCCGGGCCGCTCCTCTTCCAGACCAAGGTGGCCTTCGAACCCTGGGAGGACGGCGCCATCGCTATCGGCGTGGCGAACGTCGCCTTGACCGACACCGACCGCTCGGGCGATCCCTTCAGCTACGCCGTCCTCAGCCAGGACGTCACCTTCGCCCGTCTCCACCTCGGCTACGGATTCCAGACCGACGGAAACACCGTGCTGCTCGGCATCGACCGAGACGTCACCTTCCTCGAGCGCACCCTCAACCTCAATGCCGACCTCGTGCAGACCCGCGACGGCGACGGATGGCTGCCCGCCGTGGGCCTGAAATACGCGCTCACCGAAAACATCGTCTTCGAAACGTGGACGAACCTCCCCGACGAAGGTTCCGCCAGTTTCATGCTGAAGCTGAATTTCATCCTCACCTACTGACCCCAAACCCATCCGCCAGATCCCATGAACCGATCCCGCCTCCTCCCATTCCTCGCCTGCGCCACCCTCCTCGCCGCCGCACCCGCTTCCCGCGCCGATATCGGCATCGTCTCGCCCGCCGAGGCGAAGCAGCTCATCGAGGACGCCGACCCGGCGAAGCGTCCCGTCGTCCTCGACACGCGGGGCGGCTACAAGGACTACTTCCGCGGCCACCTCCCCACCGCGCACCATCTCAATTTCGACACCCTCCGCGGAACGGACTCGGCCGTGCCGGTGCAGTACCTGCCCGACGACCTCACCGCCGCCCTTCTCCTCCGCGCCGGAGCGGACAAGGACCGTCTTCACCTCGTCTACGCCACCGGCGACAAGCTGCCGAACGACGAGATTCTCAGCGCCACCATGGTGGCCTACGTCCTGGAGAAGTTCGGCATCGAGCAGATCCGCATCGTCGACGGCGGCCTCGCCGGCTGGACCGCTGCGGGCTTCTCCCCGACGCAGGAGTATTTCGGCAATCCCGCCGGGACCCTGCCCGCCTCGACCCGTCCCGAGATCGCCGCCGGCATCGACGATGTCCTCGCTGCAAAGGGCAAGGACAACGTCCTTCTGGTCGATGCCCGTCCCCACGACGAGTTCGTCGGCACCGACGCCGTCTGGCTACGCAAGGGCCATATCCCCGGTGCCGTCGGTTTCCATTGGGCCAAGCTGATGGATCCCGGAAACACCCACCTCTTCCGGCCCGTCGAGGAAGTGAGGCCCGAGCTGGAGGCCGCCGGCATCACCCCTGACAAGACCATCATCGCCTACTGCGGCACCTCCCGCGAGGGCAGCCTGCTGCGCTTCTACCTCAAGCACCTCGCCGGCTATCCCAAGGTCGTCCTCTACGAAGGCGCCTGGAAGGAGTACGTCTGGCTGAAGAACCAGTCCCTGCCCGCCGAGACGGGCGAAGGAAAGTGACGAATCGGGCAGGGAGCGCTGGAAGCACTGGACAAGGCGCACCATCCTTGCGAGGCTGCGATATGGCAAACCTCCTCGACCAACTCAAGCAGCACACCGTCGTCGTCGCCGACACCGGCGACTTCGAATCGATGCGGGCCTACCGTCCGCAGGACGCGACGACAAATCCCTCCCTCATCCTCAAAGCCGCGCAGCAGGAGGCCTACGCGCCCCTCGTGGACCGCGCCGTGGCCGACCTGAAATCCTCGTCCCTCTCCGGCGAAGCGCTCGTTGCGGCCATCATCGACCGCGTCCTCGTCGCCTTCGGCAAGGAGATCCTCGGGATCGTCCCCGGCCGGGTCTCCACCGAGGTCGATGCCCGTCTCTCCTTCGACACCGAAGGGACCGTGGCAAAGGCCCGCGAGATCATCCGTCTCTACGAAGCCGACGGCGTGCCGCGCGAACGCATCCTCATCAAGATCGCCTCCACCTGGGAGGGCATCCGCGCCGCCGCCACCCTGGAGAAGGAGGGCATCCACTGCAACCTGACCCTGATGTTCTCCCTCGTCCAAGCCGTCGCCTGCGCCGAGGGCGGCATCACCCTGATCTCGCCTTTCGTCGGCCGCATCTACGACTGGTTCAAGAAGACCACGGGGCAGGAATACAGCGGCGCCGACGATCCCGGCGTGCAATCGGTGCGCCGCATCTACGCCTACTACCGCCAGTTCGGCTATCCCGTCGAGGTGATGGGCGCGAGCTTCCGCAACACCGGGCAGATCCTCGAGCTGGCAGGCTGCGATCTCCTCACGATCGGGACGAGTTTGCTCGAGGAGCTGCAATCCGCCGAAGGCATCGTGGAGCGCCGGCTCTCTCCCGAGCTGGCCGCCGCCGAGCCCCAGGAGCGGCTCGAGCTCGACGAGAAGACCTTCCGCTTCCTCCTCAACGAGGACGCCATGGCCACGGAGAAGACCGCCGAGGGCATCCGCCTCTTCGCCGCCGACATCGTCAAGATGGAGACGCTGGTGGCCGGAAAGCTCTGAATCGCCACGCACCCCGGCGGCAGACATCGGCCGCAGGATGCCAAAAGACGCAAGAACGTCCCCGTTTTTGCGTCTTTTGAGCTTCTTTGCGGCCAGCTTTTCATCTAAAAGATAGAACGCCCCCTGCTTCCCATGAACGGATCACCCCGCCCGCCCAAGCCCTTCCGACTTCTCCTCCCGGCACTGGTCGTCGCGGTCTCGGTCTGTCCGGTGGCCAAGGCCGCCGAGGACTTCCGCGAGTTCACCAACCAGTCCGGCCAGAAGATGCGCGCCGCCATCGTCTCCGCGACCGAGACGGAGGTGACGCTGAAGCGCGAGGACGGTGCCCAGATCACCGGCGGCATCTCCTTCTTCTCCGCCGAGGACCAGGCCCGCATCGCGGAGTGGCGCAAGGCGAACCCGGTGCAGTATGCCTACGATTTCGACATCCAGGCGACCCGGCAGCGCGTGAACCGGAACAAAAGCACCGAAGGCAACCTGATCGCCGTCTACGAGACCTGGAAGTTCACCATCAAGGTGGAAAACCGATCGAAGTCGGGCAACGCGGGCACGACGGTCGAGGGGATCGAGATCTTCTACAACCTCTCCAAGACCGCGAAGTCGCGCGCCCGCCAGGCTCGCGAGCTGCACCAGGGCCTGGTTCCTGCGGGCGGAATGCTCGTGAAAGTGGGCAATGTGGATCTCGGCACCGTGGAGTATCTGAAATCGAAGACCGTGGAGACGGAGGCCATCCCGATCAACCACAGCGAGCTGGCCCCAGGCTGGTACTATGCCGACGGCTCCAAGGACGAGCACAACGACGTCCTCGAAGGGATCACCATCCAAATCCGCAAGGACGGCAAAGTGATCGCCGAGAAAGCCATCGGCACGAAAGCCGCGACCGACGCCAAGTGGGTCGATCCAGGCCAGGGCGGCCAGCGGAGACGGCAGTAAGGGACGCGGGCGCTCCCCCCTTCGGAAAGGCTCGCGCGCTCCGCTACGGCGGGGGTGTCCTCAATCCCTCACTCGACCACTTTCAGGCTTCCCCGAATCCTCTCCGAATCCTTCAGTTGCTCGGGGGTGAGACGACGCTCGACCTCGGGGAGGAGTTCCTGCGCCGGCGCGAGCCCGGCTTTGGCGGCGGCAGCCAGATGGGCATGGGCGGCGACGGCATCGGGAACTCCTCCCACTCCGGCAACGAGGACCCTGGCGAGGAAGAAGTGCGCGGCCGGATGGCCCGCTGCGGCGGCACGGCGGTAGAGCTCCCGGGCCTCGCGCTGCACCTCTGGGTTGCCCGCGCGGGATTCGAGGAGACGGCCCAGGTTGATGAAGGAGGAGATCTGGCCGCCCGAGACCGCCCGGCGGAACCATCCCTCGGCGGCCACCGGATCGGCCACGACATGGCGCCCGTCGCGGTACCAGCTACCGAGACGGTCCTGGGCCTCGCCGAACCCGGACGCCGCGGCCTGCACGAGATGCGCCACCGCCGCCGGACCAGCGGAGGGCTCCTCGCGGGCATCGTGGAGCATGGCGAGATTGTAGTGAGCGGCGGGCAGGCCCACCTCGGCCGCCTTCTCGAACCAGGCCTGCGCCTCCGCCGGATCGCGGGCCAGGCCTGCCGCCTCCCATCCCCGGACATGCCAGAGACCGAGCTGGTTCTGCGCCTCGCCATTGCCCTGAGAGGCCGCCTCGCGCGCCAGCTCGACGGCCCGGCCCGGGTTCGGAGCGACCCCGCGTCCCGCTTCGTGGGCGAGGGCGAGCAGGAAGACCGCGGTCGCCTCGCCTCGCGCGGCACCCGCCTCAAGAAGGCGCAGGGCCTTGGCATCGTCGCGCGGCACCCGCCGCCCCTCCTGCAACAGGCGCACGAGGAGCAGGCCGCTCTCCACATGGCCGGCCTGGAAGCCTTTCTCCAGCCAGGCGAGCGCCTGCGTCGGCCGGATCTCGCCCGGCATCCCCGCCTCTCCCGAGTGGAGCCAGCCGAGCCGGTAGAAACCCGCCGGATCGCCCAGATCCGCCGCCGCCTGGAAGCGGGCCGTCGCGGCCTCGATATCCCTCTCCAGGATCGCTCCGCCGACATGGTAGAGGCCGAGCGCGATCTGGGAGGCGGAATCGTCCACCGCCTCGCGGAGGATGCGCAGCCCTTCGGCGCGCCGTTCGTCCCCCTCCCCTTCTCCCGAAGTCGCCACGAGCAGTCCACCCAGCCGGCTGGTGGCGGACTTCTCCCCCAGGTCGACGGCTATCCGGTACCACTGCTCGGCCTCGTGGGGATCGGGCAGCACGCCCCGCCCCGTCGTGTGGATGTCGCCCAGTTCCTGCGCCGCGACCGCATCGCCCTGGAGGGCCTTCTCGCGGAGCTTCACGATCTCCTCCGGCGTGGAGGGAAGGTTCTTCCCTCCGACGAGGGCCGCCGGAGCGGGAGTGGCGAAGGAGAGGAGGAGGACGAGCGTAGCGGAACGCGCCAGCGTTCCGCCCTTCGGGAGCACGAGCCCCCGTCCGCCCGGCCGGAGACGTCTCATGAGGCGAGGCGGCGACGGCGGCGGCCCATCAGCATGGTGGCGAGGCCTCCCAGCAGGATCAGGGCCGAACTCGGCTCGGGCACCGCCGCGTAGTTCAAGTAGATCTCGTTGCCCTGGAGGGAGAGGTAGAAGCGTCCCAGCGAATTGACCAACCCGAGATATTCGCTGGGAGTGCTGCCGTCGGCGAGAGCGGAGTAGTCGGTCACACTAAGGAGAAGCTGGTTGAACCCGGTCGTCGTGCCCTCCACCTGGTAGACGAGCCAGCGCTGGTCCGTCGCCCAGAAGGAATTGGTCCAGTCCACCGTGGAGTCGGGCGGTCCGACGGAGTTGAAGTCCAGAACGAACTCCGTCGTCCCCTCGAACTTGAGGTCTCCCTTCACCACGATCTGGTCGAATTGGAAGTCCGAGGTCTGGATGATGTCGCCGGCCGTGTTCGAGACCAGCTCCCACAGCACCGAGGCCCCAGTCGTGTAGGTGAGATCCGAGTTGAAGGTCTGCACGTCCGGGCTGTTGCCGGGCGAGTGGATACCGCTGATCGTCGTCGGTCCACCGATGGTGCCGTTCCCGCCAAGGGTCGCGCCAGATGCGACGGTGACGGCACCGCTGCCGGTACCGGAGCCTGTTGTGTTGTTGACGAGCAGGGTTCCGGCGAGAACGTCGGTGGGGCCGCTGTAGGTGTTGTCCCCGGTGAGGATCAGCGTGCCGTCCCCATCCTTGATGAGACCGAGGGTGTCGGTGAAGTTGTTCACAATCTTGGAATCGATCTTCAGGTCGGCGGGACTGTTCTGCAGAATCAGCAGCGTGTCCGCCTGGCCGTTCGCCACACCTCCGGCGGAAAGCTCGCCGCCCTCGATGACGAGGCCACCGGATCCAGCCACGAGGATGGCGCCGGAGTTGGTCGTTTCGTTCCCGACGTTGAGGGTATTGCCCCCCTGGTCGATGGTGGCCTCGCGCTGACGCTCTTCGCGGCGTCGCGCTGGGCGATCG
>CAYSZN010000070.1:9345-10245 GCA_964435425.1 uncultured Akkermansia sp.
GGTCGATGGTGGCCTCGGAGGTGTTCTCGGCCTTGAGGGAGTTGATCGTGGTGGTGGGAGCCTCGAGCTCGATGGCGCGTGGCGCACCCGTCCCCTCGGCGATCTTCACGTTGCTGTTCGGATTGTTTCCAATGGTGTCTGCGCCCGAACTGAGATTTGTGATCACTTCGTCCACGGTGTGGACATAGGCCCGGATCAGGTTGCCCGTGCCTCCGTCGCTCGCTCCCGAATTGGTGGCCCAGTCGGTGGAGCCTCCGTTGGTGACGGTGGCCCACGTACCGAGAATGCCGCCGACGTTGGCGGTGGTGGTGGAGGCGATGTCGTCGCCGAGGAGGTTGAGGGTGGCGCCGTTCCCGACGGAGATGTCCCCGAGGGCGAGGATGGCGGACCCGCTAATGCGGGAGATCGTGTTGGCGGTGCCCGCCGCGAGCACGGTGAAGCCGACCTGCTCCCGATGGCTGCCACCTGCGAGATCCACGGTTCCGCCCGACAGGATCAAGGCCCCGCCATCGGCGAGCTTGGAATCGTTGTTGGCAACGTAGTCGAGCCGGAGCGTGCCGCCCTCGACGGTGGTGTCGCCCGTGTAGGTGTTGGCTCCGGCCAGGGAGAGGGTTCCGGCACCGGTCTTGACGAGCGAAAGGGCACCGGTGCCTCCGTTCCGGAGCGTGCCGGCGAAGACCGTGTCCGCGTCGTTTCCACCAACCGTCAGGGCCGCGCTGGTCGCCGATCCGTTCTCGACGACCGAACCGGCCACACCCGCGAGCGATCCGATGGCATTGCTGTTCCCATCGAGCCGCAGCGTGCCTGCCGATCCCAGAACGTGGGCCGAGGCAGCACTGAGAGCGTTCGCCGCCCCGGTCTCCAGCACGCCGCCATTGATGGTGGTGGTGCCGGTGTAGG
>CAYSZN010000071.1:0-10244 GCA_964435425.1 uncultured Akkermansia sp.
TTGCCGAGGAACGTGCGGTTTTGGAGAAAAAGGCCGGGACACTTCAGGCGGAGCTGGACAAGGTACGCGGCGAACGCGAGCGGCACGCGGCCGAGCTGCGTTCCCTGAAGGAGCGGACGCATGGTCTGGAAGAGGAGAGGCGCCGGCTCCAGCGCGATCTCGGGGAGGCGGAGGCGCGCGAGCAGCGTTTGCAGGAGAGCTTGAGCGAGACGCGCCGGGAGGCGGTCGACCGGGAAGGCGTCGTCGCCGGACTACGCTACGGGATGGAGATGCAGGCAGGCCGCCTGCGGCAGACGGAGGAGGAGCGTGACCGCTTGCAGCAGGCCTGCGACGAAGGCGAGAAGGCCTGCGCGGCGTTGCGGGACTCCGTGGCGGCCCTGGAATCGGAGCTGAGGCAGGAACGGGGACTGAGGGAGGCGGCGGAACGTCGCGCCTTGGATTTGCTGTCGCGTCTTTCGGTCTTTGCCGGACGCCTCCTCGGCGATTGGAAGGCGTGGATCCCGGACGAACGCACGGAAGTGCCGGCGGACGGCGACGAGGCGGCGGTCTTCGCGAGGGTGGAGGAGGTCGCCGCGAAGATCCGTGGCGAGCTCGACCAGATCGAGCCCATCTGGCACGAATTCGGCAACGGGGTGCAGGCCGAGCTGGCGCGTCGCTGCGAGGCGCTCCGCGGGACGATCGCGGAGCTGGAGTCCGACATCGAGCGGAAGAGCAGCGCTTTGGCGGCGGTCGAGGTCGATCTCGCGCAATTCCGCGAGTGGATGGATGCCGAGGTCCGCCGGGCGCAGGGGTTGAGCCGGAAGGGAGTCGAGGTTGAGATCCCCGAGCGCTACGAGACGATGGTGATCGCCCGCGACCGGGAGCTGGACGTCTACCGGTCGCTCGTCGAGCGGCTGGAGGGGCTCGATGCGATGATCGCGCGTTGCGGGCGTTCGTGGGGGACCCGCGCGATGCGTCGCGACTTGGAGGCGTTCCGGGAATCGATCGCCGCCGTCCTCGAAACGGCGGGGGTGAAACCCTTCGAGGTGGAGAAGGGGCTCGTTCTCACGCCGAGGCATCGATCTCTCGTTCAGATCCTCGGTCGGAAAGGGTGGGGGACGCGGTCGTATGCCGAGCATCCCTTCCAACCCGGCGAGGTGACGAAGGTGGTCCGCTGCGGCTACCGCCTCGGCGAGGGCGATGCCGCCGCGGTTCTCCGCAAGGTCGAAGTGCTCATCCGCGGAGGGGATGAATGAGCAGGCGGGGGCGGCAATGACGACGGCGCGATGGAGATTCCGGGGATGCGTCGTTGCTCTCCTCGCATGGACGGCGGCCTTCCTCCGGGCCGACGAGGCCGGAGATCCGGCGGCGAAGTGGCTCAGCGTCTACGCCTGGTTCCAGACGGCGGACCGCCTCGCCGAAGCCGGCCAGTGGCCCCTCGCCCTCGGCAGCTATCTGGAGGCGGACCGCCGGATCGCGGAGCTGGCCGCGGCGCATCCGGCTTTCGAGCCGGAGATGGTCGCCTACCGGCGCGAAGCCCTGACGGCGACGATCGCCTCGACCGAGGCCAGGCTGACCGACGACGAGCACGAGACGATGATGAAATACTGCGACTTCATCGAATCGCTGGAAGCGGGGGAGGCGCAGCGCTACGCGAACCAGTTCGAGGAGGCCCACGGCACGCTGGGCATGGCGAAGGCCCTGCTCGAGGAGATCGTCGCGAAGAAGCCGACGGAGTTCCGCGATGCCGTCGCCTCGCAGCTCGAACGCCTCGAGTCGAGCCTCGTGTGGCTCGACGCCCAGTTGAACCTGAGCCGGAAGCCGCCACCGACCGGCACCTGGTCGGCCTCCGGCTTGTCGTCGGTCGACTGGGGAACGACCCGCTTCGTCAAGCCAGGCGATCTGCCGAAGGCGGAGGCAGGGAGCTCGGTCGGGGGCGGGCTCTTTCCTGGCGGGGGAATCGAGGAGCCAGCGGAGAAGGCGGCGGTTCCACCCTCCGCAGAAGCGACGGGACCCCGGCGCTTCCGGATGAGCAGTCGGCAGGCCTCCGCCGGGGAGGCCGCTCCGGAGACGTCGGACGAGGCGGCGCCCTGAGGGGTGCGGGGCGTCACTTCCAGTCGTCGAGCGCACCCCATGCGCTGTGGTCGGCGTCCTTCTCGCCGGGGGCTTCCGCCTCTTCCTCCGCGTCGGCGTCGAAAAGGTGGGCGCGGGGACAGACCCGGCTTTCGTCGTACTCGTCGCAGCGGGGGTGGGTGGGGAGGTTGAGAAGGAAATCCTCCCTGACGAGAGTGGCGAGGTCGAAGCTCTCCTGCCCTGGCTCGCGGTCGAGTTCGGAGGTCCAGCCGGAGAAGTCGGCCTCGTAGGGGAAATACTCGAGGCAGGTGCCGCACTGAAGCTCGAAGGAGCCGGCGAGGCGTCCATGGAGGGCGATCACCTCGTCGAAGGCATAGATGTCGGCTTCGTAGCGGACCGGTCCCAGCGGATGGATGGGATCGGAAGGGGACAGCTCGAAGATCGACGCGGGCAGCTCTCCCTCGAGGTGCAGGCCCTCCTCGGGAATGTCGGAAAGATGGACTTCCATGGGGCGCGAATGAACGCGCAAGCCGTGCCGGGCGCAACCGCTTCCGCCAGCGCAGCGAAAATACGCGGCAATCGGCCATTGAAAGCGGCGCGGCCTTCCCCTAAAAGGGAGTTGATTGTTGATGGTTGAGAGTTGAGAGCGGGAAGCCACTCACCCTTCGGGTGAATTTGGATTTCGGCGCGAGCCGCTCATTTTCAGTCTATCAACGATCAACTCTCAACTCCCGACTATCAATGAATCGCTACGCCATCGGACTGGACTACGGAACCAACTCCTGCCGCTCCCTCCTCGTCGATCTCGACAGCGGGGAGGAGCTGGGATCGGTCGTCTTTCCCTATCCCTCGGGCGACATGGGCGTGCTGGTGGATCCTCTCGATCCGAACGTGGCCCGGCAGAATCCGCAGGACTATCTCGACGGCCTCGTCGCCATCGTCACCGGCGCGCTCGCTCAGGCGAGGGAGGCCCGCCCCGGATTCGACCCGGCCGAGGTCGTCGGGATCGGCGTCGATACCACGGGCAGCACTCCCATCCCGGTCGATGCGGAGGGTACGCCCCTGGCTCTGAGGCCGGAGTTTGCGGGCAATCCGAACGCCTGCGTCTGGCTATGGAAGGACCACACGGCCCATGCCGAGGCCGCCGCCATCACCGAGACCGCCGCCCGGATGCGGCCGCAGTATCTCGCGAAATGCGGCGGCGTCTACTCCAGCGAATGGTGGTGGAGCAAGATCTGGCGCTGTCTCAAGGCCGACCCAGCCGTGTTCCTGGCGGCCCATTCCTGGGTCGAGCATTGCGACTGGATTCCCGCAGTGCTCACGGGCACGGCGCGGCCGGATCTCGTCCGGCGCAGCGTCTGCGCGGCGGGGCACAAGGCGATGTTCTCGGCGGAGTGGGGGGGATTGCCCGATGCGGAGTTTCTGGCCGCCCTCGATCCGGCCCTCGCGAACTTGCGCGGCAGGCTCTACGGCGAGGCCTTTTCCTCCGACACGAAGGCGGGCGGCCTCACCGGGGAGTGGGCGTCCAGACTGGGGCTCGTCGCCGGTACCCCTGTGGCCGTGGGAGCCTTCGACGCGCACATGGGCGCGGTCGGGTCCGGGGTCGCTCCAGGAACGCTGGTGAAGATCCTCGGCACGAGCACCTGCGACATCACCGTCCTGCCGAGCTCGGCCCCGCTTGACGACGTGCCCGGCCTCTGCGGCATCGTCGATGGCTCCGTGCTGTCCGGACACTACGGAATCGAGGCGGGGCAGTCGGCGGTGGGGGACATCTTCCTGTGGTTCGTGAACCATCTCGTCCCTGACAGCTACGGCGCGACTGCCGGGGAGAAGTTCGCCGAGATGGAGAGGCGTCTGGCGGGCATGAAGCCGGGCGAGAGCGGGCTGCTCGCCCTGGACTGGAACAACGGCAACCGCACCATCCTCGTCGATGTGCGGCTCACCGGGCTGCTGCTCGGCCAGACCCTGCACACCGAGGCGCACGAGATCTACCGGGCGCTGATCGAGGCGACGGCCTTCGGCGCGCTGGCGATCATCCGCCGGATGGAGGAGCACGGCATCCGCATCGAGCGGGTGGTGAACACCGGCGGGCTGGCAGTGAAGAATGCGGCGCTGATGCAGATCTACGCGGACATCCTGGGACGTCCTCTCCAGGTGGCCGCGAGCGACCAGACCTGCGCCCTCGGCGCGGCCCTCTTCGGGGCGGTTTGCGGTGGCGGGGTCTCCTTCGACGACGTGCGCCAGGCCTGTTGCCGGATGCGCGAGGTCGAATACCGGCCCATCCCGGAGAACGAAGCTGTCTACCGGGAGATCTATGCCCTCTATCAGACGCTCCACGACGCCTTCGGAACATCCTCCTGGCAAGGGAATCTCGCCCATGTCATGAAGGAGCTGATCGCCCTCCGCCAGCGGCAGAGGAGTTGAGGGCTTGACGACCGATCGGGAGCGCTGGAGGGGCACGCTCCGTCGTGCCCGCGTCGGATCCATCCGGGAGCTTCGGCGGGCACGCGGGAGCGTGCCCCTCCAAGGCCCGGCGTCCATCGAATGCCTTGTTCTGACGTTTCTATTTCATTCTATGAAAAATTAGTTAAATTATGGAAATTATTTGATTTTGCAGATGGAAGCATGACATTTCGGGGAATGATTTCCGTGAAACCCTCTCTCGGCTTCATGCTGCTCGTCGGTAGTCTCGTGACTGCTGGCGCGGGTGCTGCCTTGGGCCTGGGCATTTCGTATCTTCAGGAAGTCCAGTTGAAGCGGCGCGAGATTGTATCGGACTTCTCGACGAAGGCGGCCGCCTTCTCGCAGCAGCTCGCGCCGGACTCCCTCGCTGCGATCCCGCTCGAGGAGGACGAGCCTCCTGTGGAGATCCGGGCCTTCCTCCAGCGGCTGAACTACACCTTCACAGGAATACCGGAGTCCAGGGTCACCATTCTGCACCGCACGGGCGGAAATCCTCCGCTGGAACGGCTCCACGACCACTTCGTCGGCGATTTTCCTCCTCCCGACGACGATGCCTCCCTCGCCGGGCTCGTCACGGAGGCGCTTGCCCGGGACCATGCCGTCATCGCTGGCTTTCCCGGCGACGAAGGCACTCTCTCCGGCGCCACCGGAATCCGCTCCATCCTCGGCACCGGGGGACCGACCACGATCGGCGCGGGATTTCCCATCGTCATCGCGGGCGAGTCGGTCCTCGTCATCGCCCAGGCCAGGGTCAGCCCCCGTCTCCTCTCCTTCACCCAGGTGATGGAGCTGCGTCATTTCCTCCCCTTGATCGGAATCGTCCCCCTCTTCGCCTCGCTCATCTTCATGGGGGCTTGGTTCACGAAGCGTCTCCAGGGGCTCGCCCAGGGGATGCGCACGGTCACCGAGGGACGCTACGACCATCGCCTCAAGGAATCCGGCCCGCCCGAGATCGAGAAGGTCCACGCGAGCTTCAACGCCATGGCCGAGAGCCTCCGCAGGACGACCGACCAGTTCCACCATTCCATCAAGGAGATCCAGATCGCGAAGCAGCAGGCCGAGGTCGCCCAGCACGCCAAGTCCGACTTCCTGGCCAACATGAGCCACGAGATCCGCACGCCGATGAACGGCATCATCGGAACGACCAGCCTGCTCATGGAGACACCACTGACGGGCGAGCAGCGCGAACTGGCCCAGATCATGCGGACGAGCGGCCAGTCCCTCGTCCACCTCATCAACGACGTGCTCGACTTCTCCAAGCTCGAATCCGACAAGATGGAGCTCGAGAGCGAGCCGCTCGACACCGTCGCCCTCATCGAGGAGACCATCGAGATGTTCGCCTACTACGCGGCGGAGAGCCAGCTCGAGCTGATCTACTTCGTCGACCGGCGCATCCCGAACCTGATCTACGGCGACCGCGAGCGGCTCAAGCAGGTGCTCGTGAATCTCGTCGGCAACGCCCTGAAGTTCACGAACCAGGGCGAGATCGTCATCACCCTCCACCTCTCCACCCGCGAGACGAGCTCGGGAAGCGAATCCCTCGTCCGCTTCTCCGTGAAGGACACCGGCATCGGCATCGCTCCGGAGCACCACGAGCGCATCTTCGAGGCCTTCACCCAGGCCGACGCCTCGACGACCCGGAAATTCGGCGGGACGGGCCTCGGCCTCGCCATCAGCCGGAAGCTCTGCCAGGCCTTCGGCAGCACCCTCGCCGTGAGGAGCGAGCTCGGCAAGGGATCGGAGTTCTTCTTCGACCTGCCCTTCCGGGAGGTCCCCCAGCAGGGCCTGACGAAGCCTCAGCATCTCGTCGAGAACCAACGCCCCCTCCACGGGAAGACCTGCGTCATCCTCACCCGCAACTTCTCCCTCAGCTCGCTCATCCAGACCTATTGCGAGAGCTGGCAGATGAAGACCCACCTCGCGCCCAGCCTCGACGAGAGCGTCATCGCGAAGATCGTCCAGTTCCAGCCCGACATCGTCATCGCCGATCCGCTCGCCCTCGCCCACGAGAGCCGCATGCGCGAATTCGCCGACCAGCTCATCCAACACCGCATCCCCGCCATCTTCCTCTCCTCCATCGGCGAGAGCAGCATCCGCATCGACGAGGCGCGCTTCCCCCTCGTCCGCACCCTCTACAAGCCCATCTCCGAGCTGAAGCTGCTGCGCGACACCCTCTCCATGGTGCAGCGCAAGAACGGCATCGAAATCTGCGAGACGGCCTTCTCCACCGACGTCAACGCGAACCTCCCCCGCGGAGGCGACTTCGCGAGGAACTATCCGGCCAAGATCCTCATCGTCGAGGATGTGATGATGAACCAGAAGATCGCCGGGATGGTCGTGGAGAAGCTCGGCTACACCGGGATCGAGTTCGCGAGCAACGGACAGAAGGGGGTCGAGCGCATCAACCAGGGTGATATTGACTTGGTTTTCATGGACTTGCAGATGCCGGTAATGGGAGGAATGGAGGCGACCGAGGCGATCCGCCAGAACTTCAACCTGCCCCGCCAGCCCGTCATCATCGCCATGACTGGCCACGCTCTCGCCGGCGTGCGCGACTCCTGCATCGCCGGGGGCATGAACGGCTTCGTGGCCAAGCCCATCTCCCTGACCGATGTCCGCAACGCGATCGTCGAAGCCTGCGAATCCGCCGGACGGACGGCGCCCGCGATGGCTGGGGTGTGAGCAGTGGTTGTCGGCTGCGAAATCCCGTCGGAACGTTGGCACGTTCCGCTACCTTGAGGGTTGCATCGTTCGATTTCTGATCTAGATTCGCCACCCTGCGAGGGACATCGGACCCGGACGGACCGCCTGGCCAGAACAGGCGGCTCCATTTCGAGGCCAAGACCCTTGCGAGAACAAGGCAAGGCTCGGTTAGCTCAGGGGTAGAGCACCTGCTTCACACGCAGGGGGTCACTGGTTCGAACCCAGTATCGAGCACTCTCCGTTTTTCCCCTGTTCGGGGAGCGGACTCTCCGAACAGGTCTGGTCTCCTTCTGCCCCGTCACCAGCGCACCGTCACGCCGGTGCGCAGGGTCAGCGGCTCCATGGGGTGGTAGTGGACGTCGGAAATCCCGGCCGCAGGTTCGCCGGGCAGGCGCGATTCGTAGTAGTATTCGATGTCGTTGGCCCGGGTGTCGAGGAGGTTGAGCGCTTCGATATAGACGTCCCATTTCTCCTTCCGGTAGCCGGTCCGCAGGTTGAAGACGAGGGAGTCGCGCGACATCACGCTCTCGTCGGCGACGAGGGGGCGCGAGCTGAAGTAGCGGGCCCGCAGGGTGCCGTAGGGACCCGTCGCCCGGCCGACGGAGACGCCGGCGGAGAAGGCGATGGGGACGGCGTTCTCGACAAAGCGGTCCACGGGCTCGTTGCGGAACCGGGCCTCGGAGATAGCGAGCTCGCTGTCGAACTGGAGCCATTCGTTGGGATTCCAGTAGGTCGCCCATTCGATGCCGTAGCGTTCGGTGGCGGGACCGGCCTCGTTCGTGCCGGCGTCTCCGACGTAGAGGAGCTCGGATTCGCTCTCGAGATGCCAGAGGGAGACGGAGGAGGTGACCTTGTCGAGCAGCTGGGTGCGGGCGCCCACCTCGGTGCCCCATTGGCGCACGAGGGCATCGACGGGCGGGACGCGCAGGCCGGTGGCCGGATCGACGGCGAGGGTGACGCCGCGGGCGTCGTTGCTGTGGAAACCGCCTCCCCAGTTGAAGAAGAGCTCGGTGTCGTGCCAGGGACCGAAGACGGCGCCGAACTTCGGGTTCGCCATGGCGGCGGTGTCGTTGCCCGAGTTCGCGGGCATCCCGGAGAGGGAGGCCACGTCGAAGTGGTAGAGGTCGGCGCGGATGCCGCCGTTGATCCTGAGCCAGTCGTTGAGGACGAGCTGCTGGTTGGCGAAGGTGGCGAAGCTCGCCTCGTAGACCTCGTCGGAGCGCACCGTGCCGATGCGGCGGCGGGCGGCGGTCTGGTGGAGGCCGACCTCGTCGATGAAGTCGTGGTGGGACTGGAGGCCGACGGTGAACTCGCCCTCGCGCCCGAAGAGCTCGTTGTCGCGCGTGTCGGTGATCCTCAGACCGGCGAAGACGCGGTCGTCGACCTGGTTGAACTGGTCGCCGTTGACGGGATCTTCGAGGAAGTAGGTGAAGTTCGAGTAGAGGTCGAGCGAGTAGTGGCCGACGTAGGCGTTGACTTCGGTGGTGGAGGCATCGCCCTCGTGGACCCAGTCGAAGGAGAGGCTGTATCGCTCGGAATCGCCTCCTACGGTGGGATCGACGAAGCCGAGGCGGCCGATCGTCCCGTTGCGCACGAGCCGCGAGGGGATCTGGTCGGTGGCGGTCCATTCGCCGTGGTAGGCCATGCCGGTGAGGGAGTAGCGGTTCGCACCCGATTCCCAGTGGTATTTCACGAAGCCGTTGAAGCGCTCGAAGTCCTCCTCGAGCACCCAGGGGCCGTCGTAGTGGCTGTATTCGAAGGCGGTGCTGAGCATGCCGTCGCCGAGCGCGGCAGCGTCCATGAAGAGGAAGCGGAAATAGTCGTCCTCGCCGGCGCTGAGGCTGGCCATGCCCTCGGGGATGACGTCGTAGAGCCCGAATCTCGCGGAGCCCGCCGTGGTGAAGTCGCCGAGGTCGGCGAAGTAGGGCCCCTTCGTGTAGTCGAGGGCCTGGATCAGCTCGGGGATGATGAAATTCATGTCGGCGTAGCCCTGTCCGTGGCCGTGGCTGCGGTGGTTCACCGGCATGGAGTCGACGAAGATCCCAAAGTCGGTACCATGGTCGAGATTGAAGCCGCGGACGAAGTACTGGTTCGCCTTTCCGCCTCCGCTGTGCTGGGTGATGATGACTCCGGGCACGACCTCGAGCAGCTCGCCCCGGCGGAGGAAAGGCCGCGCCATCAGTTCCTCGGCGCTGGCCTGTCCCATGGAGGCGGCCCCGGCGATGCCGAGGAGGCTCTGGTCCTTGCCCGGCACCTCGATCGGCTCGTAGACCGTCACGGCGCTCGCGGGCCGTGCGGGCACCGGGACGCGGTCGTTGATGCGTGGCGCGGGGGTGGCTTCGACGACGAGGGCGGGCAGCTCGCCGACTTCGGCCGCGGGAGAGTCAGTATCTTGGGCGACGGCGGCAAACGGGGCCGCGAGGCCGAGGAGGAGGCAGGAGGAAAAGCGGTGGTTCATGGTGGTCGCAAGGGGAAACGCAATTCCCACGGCGACCCCATGAAATTTCAGATGGCGTTTTTGAAACAGTGACAAAGCGAGCCCCGTGACCTGCTCTGGTCACTGAAAACTGAACACTTCCTCACTTTTCAACTTTCTCCGCCAATTCGAGGCGGGCGCGGTAGAGCCGGCCTTCGATGGCGCGGGCGCTGCACCCGAGGAGGGTGGCGCAGTCGCCATGGCTCATGCCTTCGAGACCGCAGAGGACGACGACTTCGCGGAGGCGCTCGGGCAGGGTGGCGATGGCGCGGCGCAGCCGGGCGAGGTCGTCCGAATCGGCGGCGCTCTGGTCGGGACGCGGGGCGGGGGAGACGAGGGTCTCGTCCGTGCCGGTCTCAAGGGACCGGCACCGGTCCCTCGAGCGGCGATGGACTTGCGTCCACAAAAACTGACGACGGCCGGAGTAGCGACGTCCTTCTGCGCGTTCGCGACCTGACCGTCACCTTCCCCGGGCCGCGCGAGGTCATCTCGCGGCTGAGCTACACCATCGCTCCCGGACAGACGCTCGGCGTCGTCGGCGAGAGCGGCT
>CAYSZN010000072.1:0-10200 GCA_964435425.1 uncultured Akkermansia sp.
ACGCGCGACTTCCACGCGGGCACCTCGACCCGGCTGGGATGCCGTTCCTTCAGCGCTCCGGCGAGGGAGTGCGACTGCTCCGGCTCGCCGTGGACGAGGAAGATGCGGTCTTTCCGTCCGCCGATCCGGTCGAAGTAGTCGAGCAGCTCGCTGCGGTCGGCGTGGCCGCTGAAGGAGTCGAGCGTCTCGATCTGGGCGCGCACCTTGAAGCGGTCGCCGAGGATGGACACCTCCGGATCGCCGCCGCGGATCTTCGCGCCGAGGGTGTGCTCGGCGCAGTAGCCGACGAAGAGGACGGTGTTCTTCGGATCCTCGATGGTGTTGCGCAGGTGGTGGAGGACGCGTCCCGCCTCGCACATGCCGGAGGCGGAGATGATGATGGCCGATTCGTGGAGATCGTTGAGGGCCTTCGACTCGCTCACCTTGCGGATGAGGGTGAGGTTCTCGAAGCCGAAGGGATTGCGCTTCTCGAAGAGGAAGCGGTAGACCTCCTCGTTGAAGCATTCGGGATGGAGGCGGAAGATCTCGGTCGCCCCGACGGCGAGGGGGCTGTCGACGTAGATGGGCACGTCGGGCAGCTCGCCCGCCTCGGCGAGGCGGTGGAGCACGTAGACGAGCTGCTGGGTGCGCTCCACGGCGAAGGCGGGGATGATGACCTTGCCGCGCCTGTCGAGGGCGCGGACGAGCACGTCGCGGAGGAGGTGGTTCGCCTGGGTGGGCAGCTCGTGCTCGCGGTTGCCGTAGGTGCTCTCCATGATGAGGAGGTCGACGTCCTCGCAGGGAGCCGGGTCGCGGAGCAGCTCGTTGTCGCCGCGCCCGACGTCGCCGGAGAAGAGGAGCCGCCGCTTGCGCCCTTTCTCGTTGAGGTCGAGGACGACCTGGGCCGATCCGAGGATGTGGCCGGCGTCGATGAAGGTCAGGGTGACTCCGTCGGCGACGGGGATGGGACGATCGTAGCCCATGGTGACGAACTGCCGCACGCATTCCTCGGCCTCGATCTGGGTGTAGAGGGGCTCCAGCGGGGGCTTGCCCTCCTTGCCGCGGTGCTTGTTGAGCCATTTGGTGTCCTGCGCCTGGATGTGGGCGGCGTCGGCGAGCATGATCTGGCAGAGGTCGCGCGTCGCGAAGGTGGAGTAGATGCTGCCCTTGAAGCCCTGGCTGGTCAGGGAGGGGAGGTTGCCGCTGTGGTCGATGTGGGCGTGGGAGAGGATCACCGCATCGAGGCTGGCGGGATCGAAGGGGAAGGTGCGGTTGCGCTCGTTCGACTCGTCGCGCCGTCCCTGGTAGAGCCCGCAGTCGAGGAGGATGCGGGATCCATTGATGTCGATGAGATGTTGGGATCCGGTGGTCGTTTCGGCGGCCCCGCAGAAAGTGATGTGCATGGTGGAAGTGGTAGCGGTTTGGGGGAGAGGAGGCAAGGCAGGAAGCGGATTCGGATCAAATGAACCCAAGGATCGGAAAACGTGAAAATTCCAAATCAATCCGTAATTTCCAAATCAAGCGAACAGAAGGTTTAAAATTTTTTTCTGAAATATTAAATTTTATCTTGAATGAAAAATCAATTTATCATAAGTTCCGTAACATGAACCGAATCGTGACCACTTTGCCCTTTCTGACGGCTTCTGTTCTCTTCAGCCAGGCGCTGGGTGCGGCTGAGCCGACGCTGCAATCGCTGGAGGCTCGCCTGTCCACTCTCGAATCGCGCCTCGCGACGGTCGAAGCGTCGGTCCAGGATGGGCGCGACGCCTATTCCTACACCAATGCGGCGACTCTCGAGGCGACGAAGGGGAACCAGACGATCCCTGCGCCGGCGGTTCCGTCCGCCCCTGCGACGACAGCTTCGGGCAAGACCTACGTCATCCAGGATGGGGACACCCTGGGCAAGATCGCCGCGAAGTTCTCCGTCGAGCGCAAGGCCCTGCTCGAGGCGAACCGTCTCAGCGAAGGCCAGCCCATCTACATCGGCGAGACCCTGATGATCCCGACGGTCGCGGCGGCTCCTCCGGCACCTGCCCCGGCTCCGGTCGTCGATGCCGGGAAGCCCGCCCCCGCGAAGCAGGAGTCCATCGTCGTCGGCGAGACGAAGAAGCCGGCCCCCGCCACGACCACGACGCACACGGTGGCCAAGGGGGACACCCTCACCTCGCTGGCGAAGAAGTACAATACCTCCATCGAGAGCCTGAAGTCCGCCAACGGACTGCGCAACGATACGATCAGCCTTGGGCAGAGCCTGAAGATTCCCTCCGCGAAGGCGGCGTCCCAGGC
The DNA here is from genome assembly GCA_964435425.1 of uncultured Akkermansia sp. Lineage (GTDB taxonomy): Bacteria > Verrucomicrobiota > Verrucomicrobiia > Verrucomicrobiales > DEV007 > Arctic95D-9. Next base: position 2,266 of record CAYSZN010000072.1, read on the forward strand.
CTCGGCGCCGATGCCTCCGGCCGAGTCGAAGAAGGCGGAGCAGTCGAATGCGTTCGAGTACGACAACCCGCTCCTGAAGAAGGAGGAGAGCTACGGCTACTACACGGTGGCCAAGGGCGACAACCTCTATGCCCTCGCCCGCGACTTTTTCACGACGATGCCCGAGCTGCAGCGGATCAACAATCTCGGCGGCAGCACGATCATCCGTCCGGGCGACGAGATCATCGTCCCCACCTCCAAATACAACGCCTATCACAAGACGGGCCAGGTCACGACGCGCTGAGGCGCGCCCGTGGGAGAACCGAAACGAATTTGTCTCCGCCGCAATTCCCGAGGTTGTTGAGAGACAAAGTTGAGTGGTCAAAAGAACCCGGTCCCGAAAGGGGCCGGGTTTTTCACGTTTGGGGGAAGACTTCGGAGGTCGCGCCAGCGTTGTAGCCGCGTCCATTGGGCGCGGGCGAACGTCCCTTCGACGCTCGACCGAGGCCATTGGCCTCGGCTACAAGGTTCCGCCTTCGATGGCCTTCTCCCATCCACGTTGATGGCTGAGCCACTGGGTTGAAGCGTTCTCACGGCACCGGAGACGCACTCCCCGGACTCGGACCGCCGAGGGGCTGTCCTTCCGGAAGGGCACCTGCCGCCGTTGCCGTTTCGACGACCGGGGTGGGTGGAGGCAGCGGCTCGACGAGGAGACGCACCTCGCCGGAGTCGACCGGGGAATCCACCTGCGCCGTCCGCAGCGAGAAGAGCGGGGCGGCGACCCCGCGCTCGGTCAGGAATCGGGCCACTTCGGCGGCGCGGCGTTCGCAGAGGTAGTCGTTGAAGGCGGAGGAGCCGTCCTTGGGTTTCAGGGCCTCGACCCGCACGCGCGCGCCAAGGCGCGAGGGCGCGAGCAGTTGCTGGGCGAGGGCGTCGAGGGTGGGGATCTGGTTCGCCTGGAGGAGGAAGGTGTTGCGCGAGAAGTGGACCGAGGGGAGCGCCTCCAGAGAGGGAACGGGCTCGGGCAGCGCTTGCGGTGCCGGAGCCGCCGTCATTTCGACCGGCTGGGCGCGCAGCGGTTCTCCCGGCGGAGGGGAGGCGGGCGCGCGTCCGGAGAGGCGGCCGAGGTCGCCGAGGAGATGGAGGGTCGCGAGGAGCTTCTCCAGCCGTACCCCGGGTGCCTCGTAGGGCGTGTCGATGGATGGCGCCGCCCCGGCGTCGGGACTGCTGGCCGGAACCATCTTGCCGTGGGAGAGGGTCACGTCGATCTTCGGCAGGTCGTCGGTGGCGACGACGCAGATCTGGTTGTTCAGGGCGCGCCCGGCGAGAATGGGCTCGATGCGGATGCGCAGGGCGCTCTGCGTGACGAGGCTGTCGGTGAGCCCCCCGATCACGAGCTGGTCGGGCCAGAGCTCGAGGCGGCCCTCGTGGGTGGAGAGGGCGATCTCGTCGAGGAGGCTGCGGAGGTCGGAGAAGGCGGGCAGGACGGCGGAGGGATCGACGACCAGTCCGCTGGCATCGGGCGGCAGATCGGGGCGCGACGACTTGACGGCCGCGACGAGGGCCGTGGCGGTGGTCTCGGAATCGACCCGGCCCGATAGGGTGGTGACCTTCGGGCCGAAGACGACGCGCAGATCCGGCATTTCCCCGCCGCAGAGCGGCAGGCACGCGAGCAGCGCCGCGAGGGCGGTCGCGGCGCGGCATGGGAGCCGGGAGGGTCTGGGGAAGGGGAGCATCGTCCTGCGCGGTTCGCGCAAGGGCCATTAGACCATCGGAACGCCCCGGAAGTCAATCGCGGCGAAGGGCGTGCGGGGGCGGGAAAGGGAAAAAAGGATGCGCCTCGGGACTTGCTTCCCTCCGCCGATTCGCGTTTCTTTCGCCCCAATCTCCCAAATATGGCCGACATCCAATCTCTCAAGCAGGCGCTGGCGTTCTCGCCGGACAACGTGCCGCTGCTCCTGATGCTCGGCGAGGCCTACCTCGACCGCTTCAGCCTCGAGGAGGCGCGGGCGACCTACGAGACGGCCCTGAAGGTCGATCCCTCGAATCCCCAGGCCCGCGTCCAGCTCGCCCGGCTCCTCGACCTCGACGGCCGCGGCTCCGAGGCGATCCTCCGCCTCGAGCAGCTCTGCGGCGAGTTTCCGAACTACGCTCCGGCCTGGATTCTCCGCGCCAGCTTCTCCCTCAACGAGAACCGTGCCAAGGAGGCCCGCGAGCACTACGACCGGGCCGTCGGCCTCGATGCCTCGGTGAAGAACGAGGATCTCCTCAAGCGCATCCGCCAGGCGGGCGGGCGGCGCACCGCCGAGGATGCCCAGCCGACGCCGCAGCGCGGCGGCGACCGGCAGGCGGGGGCCTACTTCGATCCGGGATTCGAGGAGGACGACTTCGACGAGGACTTCGACGAGGAGGAGCTGGAGATCGAGTTCGAGCAGCGCCCCGACATCGACTTCGACCGCGTCGGCGGGATGGAGGCGGTGAAGGAGGACATCCGCATGAAGATCCTCTATCCGCTCGAGAACCGCGAGCTGTTCGAGGCCTATGGGAAGAAGGCGGGGGGCGGCGTGCTCCTCTACGGCCCTCCGGGCTGCGGCAAGACGCTCATCAGCCGGGCCACCGCCGGGGAGATCCAGGCGAAGTTCCTCAGCATCGGGCTCCACCAGATCCTCGACATGTGGATCGGCAAGTCCGAGGAGAAGCTGCACGAGATCTTCGAGCTGGCGCGGCGCCAGGCTCCGGCGGTGCTCTTCTTCGACGAGGTCGACGCCCTCGCCGCCGACCGCAAGGACATGCGCACCTCCGCGGGGCGGACCCTGATCAACCAGTTCCTCGCCGAGCTCGACAGCGAGTCGTCGAGGAACGAGGGCGTCCTCGTCCTCGGGGCGACCAACGCCCCCTGGCACCTCGACTCCGCCTTCCTGCGTCCGGGGCGCTTCGACCGCCTCGTCTTCGTCCCGCCGCCGGACGAGCCCGCCCGCGAGCAGATCATCCGCATCATGGCCGAGGGCAAGCCCGTCGCGGGGCTCGATCCCGCCGCTCTGGCGAGGAAGGTGAAGGATTTCTCCGGCGCCGACCTCAAGGCCGTCTTCGACCAGGCCATCGAGGGCGCCCTCGCCGAGGCGATGCGCACCGGAAAGATCGTGCCGGTGACGCAGAAGGATCTCCTCCGCGCTGCGAAGAACGTGAAGCCCAGCACCCTGAAATGGTTCGAGAGCGCCCGCAACTACGCCCTCTACGCGAACCAGAGCGGCTTCTACGACGACATCCTCCACTACCTCGGCATCCGCAAATGACCGGTGGCGCAACGGGCGAGGAGGAGATGGCATGAGCGAGCTGTCGCACGGCATTCTATTGCAGGAGCAGGGGCGTCTCGAGGAGGCCGAGGCCTGCTTCCATGGTGTCCTCGCGCGCGAACCGGACAACGACTTCGTCCACGGCCGCCTCGCCCTCTGCCAGATGAGCCAGCCGGGCAAGAAGCGGCAGGCCCTCGGCAGCATCGGCGAGGCCATCCGCCTGCGCGCCGACGAGCCCTTCTACCACGCCGTGCGCGCCCTCATCCTCTCCGACCTCCACCGGGGCAAGGAGTCGCTCGAGTCCGCCGACCGCGCCATCGCCCTCGATCCGGGCGACAGTTTCGCCCATGCCGCGAAGGCCACCGCCTACTGCGCGATGGAGCGATGGGCCGAGGGCGAGGAATGGAGCCGCCGTGCCCTGGCCCTCGACGCCGACAACGCCATGGCCGCGAACCTGCTCGCCCACACCCTGCGCCTTCAGGGCAAGAGCGAGCTCGGGGCCGAGGCGGTCGAGCGGCTCCTCGCCGCCGATCCCGAGGACGGCCTCGCCCACGTCAATGCCGGATGGAGCTGCCTCCAGCGCGGCGACCGCGTCCGCGCCGAGACCCATTTCCGCGAGGCGCTGCGCCTCGATCCCGATTCCGACGCCGCCCGCGAGGGGCTGATCGAGTCCTTCCGCGCCCGTTCCCGCTTCTACCGCGCCTATCTCGCCTACTGCTTCTACATGCAGCGCTTCACCGGCGGGAAGCAGTGGGCCATCATCATCGGCATCTACCTCGCCTACCGGGTCCTGCAAAGCACCCTCGAGACCGTCAGCCCCCTCCTCGCCGCCCTCCTCGGGGTCGCCTGGCTCGCGCTCGTCCTCTGGGTCTGGCTCGCCCCGGGCGTGGGGAATTTCCTGATCCTCCTCGACCGCTCCGCCCGGCTCGCCTTGAAGCGCGGCGAGCGGAACCAGGGCATCGCGGTGGGCGGCGGCCTGCTCCTCGGAGCCGCCTGCGGCCTCGCCGGCTACTACACCGGCTACCTGCCCGTGCTCCTCGCCGGCGTGGGCCTGGTCGCCTCGACCGTGCCCGCCGCCTTGGCCTTCGACAACGATTCGCGGAGGGGGCGGCTCGTCTTCGGCGCCCTCGCCGGCTTCGTCTATCTGGGCACCCTCGCCGTCTTCGCGGTCGAGGCGGTGCGTTTCCCCGCGAACGGCCTCCATCCCCTCACCGGACTGTTCGGAGGCTTCGGCCTCCTCGCCGCCATCGGCTGCACTTGGCTCGGCAATGTGCGGGCCCTGCGGCGCGGCGAGGCGGAGTGAGACCCGACCTGCCTCATCGCGGGCCGGCGGCGATCTGCTCGACCCATGGGCGCGTCTGGCCGGAGGGATCCTGGCGGATGGCGTAGCGGACTTCGCGGATGGTGGTGGGTCGTCCGCCCGCTCCCCGCGCGAGGACGAGGCGGCCGGCCGCGTCGAATTCCTCCACCTCGCCGGATTCGCGGTGGCGCGTCCATCCCGAGAGGTGGCCCCTTTCGTCGTAGTGGAAGACATCCCGCCACGCCTTCGCGGGATCGATCAGGGGATCGGCGTAGTGGTAGCGCGTCTCCGGATCGGTGAAGTCGATGCTTTCGAGGCGGCCGCCCGGTCCGTGGAGGCGCGTCTCGTTGTCGAGGAAAAGAGTCGTGAAGAAGGCCGGGGTAGAGAGCTGGGCCGCATTTTCCACGAACAGGCCGATGTCGACCCGGCCCGACTCGAGGCGCGATCCGGGCTCTGTCGGGAGACGCCCATGGTGGCCGATCTCGATCTCGACGACCGCCCAGTCGGCCCGGCGCGGCCGGATCGCGATCTTCCCGGGATCGCCTCGCAGGATCCGCCAGTGGTAGACGAGGGGGCCGCCCTGGGGATCCACGCTGTCCTGCGCGCTCAGGACCAGCCGTCGCGACGGTCCCGCCGTGCGGAAGACGCGGGCGATGGCGGAGGGCGTGTCGAAGAGGCGCTCGCTGCCGTAGCCGGGGCGCAGCCCGCCGTCCTCCTCCTCCACGGCGCGCAGGCTCGCCAGGGGAGGCAGCGCGTCCGGGGCCAGGCCATGGGCGAGCTCCACCATCGCCTTCGGGCGCAGCGCCCCGGCGGAAAAGACGGTGGGATGGGCCCGGCCGCTGAGATAGGCCTCGCGGTCGCCTCCCACGGAGGCGAGGCGGAGGAGGCGCTGGACCGTCGGCATCAGGAGCCCTCCGGCCTCGAGGCGGTCCCTCGTTTCCGGCGGGAAGGCCGCGAGGGTGGCGAGGACCGCCTCCAGAAAGGGCTGGTCCGCCCCCGAGGAGCCCTGCGCGACCAGGAGGCAGGGCGTGTTCGCCGGGAAGACATCGCCATGGCCGCCGCCTTCGCCATCGCGGCCGGGATCGTGGTCCGCGTGCTCCACATAGACATAGAGATGGTTCGACCGGTATTGGGAATGCAGGCGCGCCGGCCCGTCCGGGGCGGTCAGGGCGGCCCTCGCCTGGCTGCGCCAGAAGACCGGATGGATGTTCGCCGTCGAGGAGTTGCCCACGACGATCCCCTGGTGCTGGAAGAGCCCCTGCCAGCCGAGGTCGTAGCCCCGGGCGACTGCGGCCTCGGCGTAGGCGAGGCGGGAGAGCTGCGGGAAGGGCCGGTCGGGAAAGACGGAATGGCCCCGATCGCGGTTGTCGTAGAGGACGCCCCGGTGCCCGGCGGCGGTGCCGGCCGCGTGCCAGCTTCTCAGGTGCCGGGGGATCCAGCCGAGCCCGTTCGCCACCGGGAGGATGCCCGGCGCGGGGGGCGGCTCGAAATAGCTGCGGAAGACCCCGGCCTCGAAGTCCCAGGCTGTGTTCGGGTGGCCGACCGGGGCGATGCCGTCCTCCACGGACGCGGGCGCCACCCCGGCCTCCGCCGCCGTCGGCGGCCCTCCGGCCGGAGCGGGCAGGGGCGCGTGGCGTCCGAGGAGGAGGGGAAACCTGGGATGGACGTGCAGCGCCCGCAGATCCGGATCGGCGAGGAGATGGGCCTCGTCGTCGAAGCCCCGGGCCACCGCCCGCTCGAGATGGCCGAGGGCCGGATCGACGAGCCCCATGCGGGCGAGGACGCAGGCGAGGTTGTAGTGGTCGGTCGCGCTGAAGCGCGAGAGCCGCACCGCCGTGTCCGCGAGACGCAGGGCCTCGTGGTCGTTGCCCGCGCGCAAGGCGCCGCCCAGGGCCAGTCGCGCCTGCCAGAATTCGGCAAGGCGGCCGGGAAGGTCGAAGAGGGCATCCGGCCCGTGCTCGGCGGTTTCCTGGATTGGGATCCCCGCGGCGGGGGAGGCGCCCATGCCCTGGGGGAGGGCGGACCTCAGCCGGTGCAGGGTACCGGGCTCGAGCAGGGCGAGGACGAGTGCCACCACCCCGACGGAAAGGGCGGCCCCGAGGCCCGCCTGCTGCCACCACCTGCCACGCATCGGCCCCGAGCCTCGCCGAAGGTGGTGGGTTGTGCAAGGGGGCTTGGGCGTTGTGCCTAAAACGGAGGGCGTTTCAAGCTCAAGGGTTCGGGTCCGAAGTTGGCCCATGGATGGGATCCAGCGAGGGCACTGACCGTCCGCGGATCGCCGAATCCTTGTCCCGTCGAGAACATGCCTTCATCCCATGGCCCCCGCCCCGGAGTTCGGATTTCGGATTTCGGATTTCGGATTTCCCCGGCCACCGTGCTATGCTTCGCCCGTCATGACCGCCGAGATCCGCACCGACGCCGCCGCCACCCACGACGACCTCGTCAAGGCGCTGCTCTCCCAGCCCAGGCTGCTCGCCGACTTCTTCCGCGCCTTCGTCCCCGAGGTTCTCGAGTTCGCCGACCTCTCCGCCGTCGAATACCTCGACAAGGAGCATCCCCGCTCCCGCAGGCGGCCGCGCCGTTCCGGCGACCTGCTCGTCAAGGTCCGCTGGAAGGGGAGGGAGACCGTTTTCCTCATCCACATCGAGAGCCAGGGCAGGGCCGAGGCCGCCGTCCTTCAGCGCCTCGTGGAATACGCCATGCGCGACTCCATCCGGTACGGCATTCCCGTCATGCCCGTGCTGCTGCTGACCTATCCCAAACCGGAGAAGCCCCATCCGAACACGCTGGACTGGCAGTTCGGCCAGGTCGCCTCCATCCGCATCCACTGTCCCGTGCTGCACTTCCATCTCATGGACCCGCGCCCGCATCTGGAGGGCGGCAACGTCGCCGCGCTGGCGTTGAGCTCGCTGATGGACCTCGACGGGGACCAGCAGGTCGAGGCCATCGTGCGGACGCTCGCCGGGGCGCTGCGGCAGGGGTTCTCCGAGGAGGAGCTGGCGGCGGCGACGGAGTTCGTGCGGCACTACGCGCCGCTGGACGAGGAGCAGCTCTTGCAATTGGAGCGGCGCGTGCGTATCCTGTCGGAGAACGACCCCCTTCTTGCGCCCATGCCCGCTCTCGTCAATCCCTTCGTCGAACTCGGCAAGCTCAAAGGCCGCGAGGAGGGGCGTCTGGAAGGCCGTGCCGAGGGCGAGCTGGCGGTCTTGCAGCGTCTGCTGAAGCGGAAGTTCCCCCGCCTCCCGCGGAAGGCGATACCCCTGCTGAAATCCTTGGACGAGCCGGGGCTGCTGGCCTTCGGGGAGGCGCTGCTGTTCTTCGAGACGGAGGCGGAGTGCCTCGCCTGGCTGGAGAGCCGGTGAG
>CAYSZN010000073.1:0-10091 GCA_964435425.1 uncultured Akkermansia sp.
CCTCCTCCACCCGACGAACCGCCACTATCGGATGAGGACGAGAACGAGGAATCGCCTCCGCCGGACGAGGATTGGGGCGCCGCCGAGGCGGTGGTCAGCGCCGAGGTCAGGGCGGCTCCGACCGCGGCTCCCGTCACCAGCCCGGACACCCCGCGCGCATCGCCGGAATAGTAGCTCGGCTGGAGCAGGAGATCGTCGCCCCGGCCTCCCTTGCCACCCGGCTTGGCGGCCTGCCCGGCGGCCTTCAAGGCCCGGGCGAACTTCTCCGACCATTGCTGCGCCACCCCCAGGGCCAACGCATAGGGCAGGAAGCGCTCGAACAGTTCGGGCGTGACCTCGGGAGGATTCTCCGCGTTCAGCCTGTCCTCCTCCGCCACCGACAGATACTCGCGGAATCCCTCGATCTCGTCCAGCACGCGCCGGCCTTTCTTCGATGGCGCCTTCATCCACCGGAAAAAAACCGCGTTCACCGCCAGCAGCACGGGCACCGCCGCCGCCATCTGCCATCCCGTCTCGCGGACCAACTGCCACATGCCATACAACCCATACGCACCAAAGCCTAGGAGCATCATCCCCATGACTACCGCCCCGCCCTTGTCGCCCCGGCGCCACTCGTTCAGCGCAGCGAACCCGATAAAGCCCACCGCTACCAGAGGAAAGACGAAGGTGGCCACCGACTTGCCCACCAGGACCTCATCCCCCAGCGACAGGAACAGGCTCACCACCCCCGCCAGGGACAGCAGCAGCCCCACGGCCCAATACGGACGGTTGAGGGAAAAATGGCTTCCCTTCAGCAGGTTCGCCAAAGCCCTTTCGTAGGCTTTTTTCGTCCTGCCGAGCGTCTCGTGGTTGGCCTTCCGCAGCAGCAGCGACTTGCGGCTACCCAGCAAACCGTCAAATAACAGGGTCTCGTCCCTCGTCAGACCCTCCTGGTCCTGGGTCTGGGCCTGCGTTTTGCGGTGCAGGGTGTAGGCCTTGCTCTTGTTCTCGATCCGCAGCAGGCCCTTGGCCGCCAGACCGATCACCCCGGCGCTGAAGCAGAGATTGTCGAACTTCATCTGCGACAGATAGCGCACCGCACCGGGAGAAAAGCCTGCGGGAGGCTCCCATCGCGCGATCACCAAACCCCTTTTCGGATCCCGTCCCACCAGCAGCCAAGCCAACACCTGCCACGCCAGACCGGCCCCCGCCAGACAGACCCCCAGCATCCATCGGAAATTCTGCTTCCACGGCGAAGCAGGTTCGTAGGCCTCCGCCTCCAGCAGACCGGGTTGCCAGCGCAAGGCCACCGTCAGCCCCTCGCCAACGGCCAGAGGCCGGATGGTGCGGAACTCCACCGGCGCCCCCTCCCGGTAGTCCATTTCATAGTTCGTACCCCGCGCCCCACGTACGCCCGTGTAGGCCACGCGATGAAAGGCCTCCGCCCCGGCGGGCAGATGCACCGTCGCCCGGACCTCGTCGATGGGAAAGGCCCATTCGTTCCCCGTCACATTCCAATACAGCTCGTCCCCGTCCTTCTCCAGAATTAACTGCTGGTTCGTCCGGTATTCGATGTGGTAGACCTGTTCCGATCCCGCAGGCAGGGTGAGCTGCGGCGACCCGATCCAGACGCGCGTGCCCTTCTGGATGCGCTCCACGCGGTGCGGTTCCTCCCGGCCGTTGCGCGTCACCCCCAGCACCTCGAACTCCCGCACCACCCGCATCCCGCCACGATCCGCGTAGGTCTGCGGAAAATCGCGGAAAATCCCCCGTTTGATCTCCCGCCCCTCGGCCCGCACCGCAATGTCCTCCGTCACCGCCAGCCAGCCGTCCGGCTGCACCGTGATGGTGCTGTGAAAGGACAGGATGCGCTCGTCCCCCCGCACCCACGGCACGGCGGAGACACTCAGCAACAGCAGGCAAAGGAGCAGGGGTCTCATCGCTGGATGGCTACCGGTTGACGTTCCGCATTGTCCACTATCTCGAAAAAGTCCCCCGGACGGAAGCCGAACAGGCCCGCCACCAGATTGGAGGGGAAGGTCTCGATCCCGTTGTTCAGCTCCCGTACCGACCCGTTGTAGTAGCGGCGGGCATACTGGATCGCGTCCTCCGTCTCCACCAGATCCTTCATCAGCCGGCGGAAATGCTCGTCCGCCTTCAGCTCCGGATAGCCCTCCGCCACCGCGACCAGTTGCACCAGCCCGGCCCCGAGCCGACTTTCCGCCACCGAGCACGACCTCGCGTCGTGCGCCTGCTGCGCCTCGCGCCGCTGCGACACCACCCGCTCCAGCGTCGCCGCCTCATGCTGCCGATAGCCCTGCACCGTGGCCACCAGCGAGGGGATCAGATCGTGCCGCCGCTTCAGCTGCACCTCCACCCCGCTCCAGGCCTCCCGCAAGCGGTTCCGCCGCCTCACCAGACCATTGTAGACCAGCACCAGAGCCACCAACAGTCCCGCCACCAAAACCGCCGTCGCATAGAAGAACATCGCGGCCCATGATAGCGGACGGTCGGAACGCTTCGCAATGGAAAATCCGAAATCCGAAGCTCGAAATCCGAATGGATGGCTTCGGGTTTCGGACTTCTCGCAGGAGCCATCGTCCAAACCGTTTTCAGATCTGGAATCACTCGCCCGAAGACAGGATCGCGATCTCGGTCTCGACGAGCTGTAGCGGTCGATGCGCGACCTCGGGAGGGAGGGTGATCTCGATGCGGTTCCACCCTTCGCGGACCATGCCGGGATCGGTGACAGGCCATTGCACGTAGGCCTCGGTGGCGGGCGAGGCCGCAATGCCATGGCGTCTGCCGGTGATCACGACGAGGTGCGGAGCCGTAGGGCCGTCGTGCAGGGGGTGGCCGTTGACGAGCACGGTCATGGCAACGTCTCGATAGGCCTGGTTGGCGCCGTGGAGGCCGAGGCGCAGGTAGGTGGGTGCCGCGGGCCTTTCGCCGACGAGCAGCCGCAGCGTGGTGGTTTCGCCAGGGTTCAGGCGCGCGGGGAGCTGCTTGCGGTATTCGTAGGTGTCCTCGCGGTCGTGGTAGTAGGCCGGCGTGACTTGGTGGCGACGTTCGCCCCGCATCGTGGACAGCGCCTTCACCGTGGCCTCGTCGGTGTGGAGGATATAGTTGTAGATCTGATGGCCCGCGACGCCGAGGTGGCGCTGGTTCAACGCCGCGCCGAGAAACTGCGGAGCGGTGGGGGTGCGCATCACTGGATCGGCATAGGATTCCATGGTGTGGTCGGCGCTGAAGGGCCAGTTGTAGGCCGCGCGACCGTAGAGCGAGCCGACGACCTGGCAGCCGACGGGTCCGGCGATCCGCACGAATTCGTCGAGCGGCATGTCGTGCGCCAAGGTCATCACCTGGGCGGGAATGACGATGTCGACGAGGCCTTGCCGCATCCACTCCGCCACCTCGAGACCGGACCAGGCACAGTTCTCCAGCGTAGGAGGAACACGCACGACGAGCTTCATCGGACGCCCTTGCTCCTCGGCGATGGCGTCGAGCCGCTCGCAGGCCCGGGCGACCATTTCGGTGATGAGGGGCGCGTTTGGCTCCGCCTCGCCGGGAGGGAAGAAGAACTGGCAGCGGTTGAAGTCGAGCTCGAACCCGTCCATGAGATCGGCGTAGCGGTCCATTGCCTCCAGAATCACGCCGAGGCGGTAGGCGCGAACATCCTCGCGGGCAAAGTTCAGCAGGTATCGGTATCCCTCGTAGCCGGCGACGGGCGATGCGCCGATGGCGGCGTCCTGGTTCTCCATCCAGAAGCGACCGGTCAGCGGATAGTGCAGCGGATCGCTGCAATAGTGCGCGTCGTTCATCCGGTAGGACGGGAAGAAGGCCAGTCCGCGCGTCCGTGCCCGCTCTCCCACAAGGCGCGGCGCGTCGAGACCGGCCTCGATGGCGGCCTGGCAGCGTTCGATGCGGGTTTTCCACTTCGGATCGTCGTGGTAGTTCGTGCGCCGCCAACCCCAGGTGCTGGCGACCTGCGTCGGGTAGTAGAGAATGTCCGAACCCGCGCCGATGGACCACATCAGGGTCTGCGCCGGACCGTCGGCGATGCCGTCGACGAGCTGCTGCAGCTTCTCCTTCGACTCCTGCGGTGTGTCGCCCGTGAACGACAAGTCGCCGTCCAGATTCTGCATCAGCGGCAAGGGTTCGGCGGCGGCCAAAGGCAGGCCGGCAAACAGGAGGATAGCGCAACGGAGGAGCATGGACGGTGACTCGTGTCTCGGGAGCATCGGGCCTTGCTCTTACCATGGATCGGTCGAACCTCCGCGCTCACTGCACGCGCCCAAACAGCTCGAGAACCTTCTCCGTGATCTTCACGGAGGCTTCCCGCTCGACTCGGTTCGTGCCGAGCCAGGTTTCGTAGCCGCCGAGATCGTGCTGCGCAGGCGTGGGAAGATAGCCGTTGCTGCCGTTGGCGAGCTCGATGGTGAAGGTGTCCTGGAAGGGGCTGCGGGCCTTGATCTCCAGGCCGGTCTCCGTGAACACCTCGAAGGGAATGGAGGCGATGCCGAGATCGCCGAGGCGGAAGGCTTGCAGCACGACGCTCACGGTGTCTCCGGTGGCCTTGTGGGCGGTCATGGTGCGCTGGGCGTAGGCCACCTCGTGCCGGTGAATCGGCGAGGCATCCTTGGGACGGGCGAGGACTTCCTCCGCATACTTCACCATCTCCGGGGTGGGGCGGCGCACGGCCAGCTCGAGCTCCTCGGCCGCGGCCTTCAACGGCACCCAGTCCCGATGCTCCAGCGTCCCGTGCACCCGCAGGACCTCGGTGGCGAGGTCGCCCGCCACGAGCCGGATTTTCTCATAGGGGCCATACTTCACTGCCGGGGCCTTGCCGCTGCGGTCGACGTTGTTCACGTCGCCGCAAGGACCGTTGGCCAGGATGCCCACGCAGGGCGGATGAGTGCCCTCATGTCCGAACGCCTTTTCGATACGGCGACAGAACTCGCCGAAGTAATCCGCCGAGAGATGCTCGCGCGGCACGCCGCCGACATAGTGCAGCCAGTAGTTCGCCATGAGAGCGATCTGGCGTCCGTCCGCCGCCTGTACGGAGAGGCAGTAGACTTCCGGATTGACCGGCCCTGCCGGTTCCAGCAGACGGGTGAGAAGGGTGCCGCCCGGATTCATCACCGCGCGGTCCCGACCGCCAAAGGGATTGACTTCCATGGCACCGTCTTTCAGCAGGAAGCGGCGGTTGAAGACGTGCTGTGGCAGTTGTCCCGTGCCCCAGGCGATGCGTGCCGGCTCGAGGTGGTTCAGCGCACGTTTCACGCCGTCCACGATACGGGAAACGAGGAGCTGGCGGTAGTTCAACAAGGCGGTGCCTTCGTTGGTCAGCGCGGACACGCTGGAGTGCGTATGAGTGCCCGAGAACATCATGTGCGAAGCGGGAATGCCGGTAGCGGCCTCGATCTCCCGCTTTGCCTCGTCCCATACCTCGCGTTGCAGGGAAAGGGTGTCCGCCACGACAAAGACCAGCTTCGTCTCGCCGTCGTCGAGAACGAGGCAGCGGGCGTGCAGCTCGTCATGGACATGCTCCGCGATGGGCCGCGGCGCAAAGTTGCCCACGATCTCCATGCCCAGCGGCGGCGTGATGTTGCTCGTGGCCGCACCGGCTCTGAAGGCGCGTTCGGACTCGGCTTTCTCCTGGGCCAGGGCAGGAGTGCAAAGATGGACCGTCGAGAGAAGGAGGCTGGCGAAAAGCGATGCGGTGGATTTCATGGCAGGCGGAGAAATAACTGCCGGCGTCCGGCGAACGCAACCGCCGATGCCCGTAAGGGGAATGGCTCGAACGAGGCAGCCAAACCGGATGGGGGAGGCCAGTGGATCTCGGATCAAGTGGCCGCAAGCATCGAGAAATGGAAGCAGGAATACCCGAAAACGTTTTCATCCGCCGGCTAGTGGTCCATTCCAGCAAGAATGGCGGACGAGAGCCTGGAAAGACTTCGGAGGACACGCCGGAGCTGTAGCCGCGTCCATTGGGCGCTGAACGGTCGTCCTCTCGACGTTCGACCGAGGCCAATGGCCTCGGCTACAGAACTCCGCCTTCGATGGCCCTACCGATCAGCGTTGCTGGAATGAACCACGAAACCCAAAAGGGAAAACAGGGGCCTACGGAAGACACAAAAAACACGGAATCTCAGTGAATTGGGAAATGTTTCCCACCCACCCAAAACGCGAGTCCCACGCACAGTGCCACGCATTTCCTTTCCGCGCCTTCCGAGTATTCCGTAGGCCCCCGTTTTCCTTTCAAAGTGGATCAGCTCCACCGGTCAATGCGTGCAGCACATCGGCCCTTCGAGCGTTTCGAGGCGGCGGAACCAGAGAAATTTCCGCTGCAGCAACGGCAGGGGCTCGAAGGCGGCGGGGTCGCCGTGGTTCACGCCGTCCTTCCGTCCGAGCGAGGCCTCCTCCCCGTTCCGGAGGTAGGTCGCCTCGAAGTCGCCATCCCTCTCGCTGACGAGGCGGCGGAACTCGAACCACGGCAGCACGCGGTAGCCGAGGTTCGCGAACTGCTGGATGCCCTGCGGCTTGTCGGAGGGTCCCAGGATGTCGGGGGCGGAGGTCTGCACCTCGACCATGTCGCTCTGGAGCTGGAAGAGGTCGATGCGTCTCAGAAAGAGATGGTTGCCCGCGGCCTCGGAGCGCAGGTTGCTGTACATCGAGAAGGAGGTCTGGGTGCGTCCGCCGAGCCAGGGCCAGAGGCCGTTGAGGAGGATGGGGACGAGCCCGGCCCAGGCGAGGGTCGCGACCGCGCGGTTCGGCAACGGGGCGTTGCGGCTGGCGCGCCAGCCGGCCACGAGGTAGCCGAGACCGATCCAAAGCCCCCAGGCGAAGAAGGCGAAGAAGCCGATGCGGTTCGCGGTCCAGAACACCTCGTAGCTGCGGGCGATGGCGAGGTAGAGCGTGCCTTGCGTGATCAGGACGGCGAAGAACACGGAGACGACGAGGGTCTTCGCGCGGCGGCGTCCTTTCGCGAGATCGCCACCGCCGATCCAGCGGGACTGGGCGTCCCAGAAGTCCTGGAGCCGCTGCCCCCAGTCCTGCGGCAGGAAGAGCATGAGGATCGCGAGGATGAGCGAGGTGAAGCTGAAGATGCCGGCGGCGGGATGGATCGAGAGCCAGAGGTGGAAGACGACCGCGACGACGAAACCGAGGTAGCGGGTACGGCGCAGACAGAGGAGCAGGGGGATGCCCAGCTCAAGGACGAGCGAGCCGATCGCCGCGGCATGGAGCGTCCATGGGGCCGTGGGGACAAGCCGGCCGAAGTAGGCGGCGATCTCGATATGGAGCTGCCCGGCGCAGGAGACGGAGGGATCGAGGTAGTCCCAGTTCAGCTTCTGGATGCCCGCCCAGAGATACATGATGACGACGGCGGCCCGCAGGACGGGAGCAGCGCGGTCGAAGAAACCGTCGTCCCCATGCCCCACGGAAACCGGGGCGAAGAGGAAGCGTCCCAGCGCGACGAGGAGGAACAGCGTCGTGGCCGCGCCGGGGACGTAGCCCTGGGGAAAGACCGGCAGCAGAAAGTAGCCCGCCTTGCAGAGCACCGCGGCCAGCAGGAGGAGGAAGCGGGACCGCCACACTGGCCACGCCTCCCGCCACCCTGCCCGGCCCGGTCCGCGCAGGAAGAAGACCGCGAGGGCGAGGAGCATGATGAGGTGGAGCATGCCCTCGTAGAGGATGTGGTTCGGCACGAAGGGCATCTTCTCCCACAAGTGGAGGAGGGAGGCGAGAACGAGGACACCGAAGCGCAGGACGCATCCGGAATGGAAGATCACGGAGACAGCGGCGAGGACGAGAACCCATCCCTCCCACGACTCGGTCCAGAAGGTGAAGGCGAGCTGGTGGACGAGCGCCGTCACCGCCCAGACGAAGGAGAAGGCGGAGAAGGGACGGTAGAGGGTCTGGTCGGGGACTGTAGAGGGTCGGGCCATGCGGAAAGGTCACGTTTCGGCATGTCGGGGGATTCTTCAATGGGAATCGCAGAAGCGCCGGGGGATGAGGTCGTGGGGCACCTCCTCGAGGTAGAGCGTCCCGGCCCGGATGCAGTCCTCGCGGGGGAGCAGTCCGGTCTCGCGGCAGAGCTCCATGGTCACGACCTCGCCGGGGTCGTTGAACTCGCCGAACTCGTAGCCGATGCGGCCCGCCTCGGTCATCAGGTCGTGCCAGACGGGGACGGCGATGCGGCCGCCATAGGCCTCGTCCATGATCTTCGCGGGCTGGTCGAGCCCGATCCACACGCCGCAGGAGAGGCGGCTGGTGTAGCCGACGAACCAGGCGTCCTGGAAGTCGTTCGTCGTGCCGGTCTTGCCTCCCGCGGGCGCGTCGAATCCCAGCTTGCGCAGTCCCGCGCCGGTGCCGCCGTCGCCGACGGCCTTCTTGAGCAGCTTCGAGGTCAGCCAGGTCGCGCCGGGGGAGAGGACGCGGTAGTTCGCATCCTCGTGCTGGAAGAGGAGGGTGCCGTCGCGGTCGGTGACGGACTCGATGAAGAAGGGCTGGTGCCGGATGCCGCCGGTGGCGAAGATGGTGTAGGCGCTGGTGACGTCGCGGACGTTCGCGCCGATGGTGCCGATGTAGATGGGCGGGGTCGGCTCGGCCCGCTCCGCCTCGCCGAGCCCGGCGTGCTCCATCATCGCGAGGACCGTGTCGATCCCGGCCCATTCGCCGACGCGGACGGTCATGGTGTTGCGCGACTGGATCAGGCCGGTCTCGACGGGGAGGAGGCCGCCGAAGACGCCGTCGGCGTTCTCCGGGGCCCAGCCGATGCGGTCCCAGCGGATCTCGCCCGGCTCGATGGCGGCGTCGCTCACCACCATGCCGGGGAAGAGGCCGCGCTCGAAGGCGGTACCGTAGACGAGCGGCTTGAAGACCGACCCCATGGGCCGCCGCGACTGGATGGCGCGGTTGAATTCGCTGTGGGCGTAGCTGCGGCCGCCGACGAGGGCGCGGATCGCCCCGGTGTAGTTCTCGAGGACGACGGTGGCGGCCTGGAGATAGCGGGTCTCGCCCTCGGTGTGGGCGGCGAAGGACGGATGCGGATAGCCGGGCCGCCGCTCGATCTCCTCGAGGCGGACGTTCACGGCCCTCTCGGCGGCGCCTTGCAGCCGGACGTCGAAGGTGGTACGGATGGAGAGCCCTCCCACGCCGACGAGGGAGGGGAAGAGCTCGCGGACGCGCTCGTCGACCAGCGCGAGGAGATGGGTCCGCTCCGAGAGCTTCGCCTCGCGCCTGAGTATCTCCATCCAGCGGTCCTGGGGCAGCACCTCGGGCCGGGCCTCGCCGGCGCGCTTTGCCTCCGTCTTGCTGATGAATCCCTCGTCGGCCATGCGGGCCAGGGTGCCCCGCATTTCCCGCAGCGCGGCGTCGTAGTGGCGGAAGGGCGAGAAGCCATTCGGTGCCCGGATCACGCCGGCGACCATGGCCGCCTCGGGCAGACTCAGCTCGGAGGCGGGCTTGCCGAAGTAGCCCCGCGCGGCCTGCTCGACACCGTTCATCCCCGTACCGAGGAAAACGCGGTTCACGTAGTGGGTGAGGATCTCGTCCTTGGAGTAGTGCTTCTCGATGCGGCGGGCCAGCGCCATCTCGAGCAGCTTGCGCTGCATCGTCCGGCCGGTGAGGCCGTAGGTCATCCGCGTGAGCTGCATCGTCAGGGTGCTGCCTCCCTGCACGGTGCGCTTCTCGCGGAAGTTCCGCAGCCAGGCGCGGAGGAGCCCGCGGTGGTCGATGCCGTGGTGCCGCCGGAAGCGCGAGTCCTCCCGCGCGACGAGCGCCTCGAGGAAGTGCGGCGAGACCTGCTCGAGCGGCACGGGCGTCCCGATGTTCTCGCCGTGGAGATAGCCGATCAGCGCGCCCGTGGCGTCGACCACGGTCGACTCCATCGGCAGCCGCCCCACGGCGGCGATGTCATAGCGGGCCGCCTGGCGGTCGTAGTGGAAGAGGACCAGCGCGGCGATGGTCAGGGCGATGCAGGCCGCCGAGAGAGCCAGCACGACGAGCAGCCGCACGAGAGGATGGCCCAACACACGCCGCCAGGCCGACGGCTCCGGCGCGCGCCGCCGCGAGGACGTGGTCCGCTTCCGCGAGGCTCTGCCGGGACG
>CAYSZN010000074.1:0-10043 GCA_964435425.1 uncultured Akkermansia sp.
GTCCCGGCGAGGAACTCCTCCAGCACCGCGGTCACCGGATCGCCTGCGACGCCGATCTCGGCGCTGATGCGGAGGTGGCTCGTCTCCTTCGCCCCGTGGACCGTCACGGGCACGTCGGCCTGCCGCAGGACGCTGCCGAAGCGCTGCGCCTGGGCGCTCACGTCGGGATGGTCGGCGAGATGGAGGATGAGGAAGGGAGGGATGCCCTTGCCCTCCGCAACGTGCGTCACGGCGGAGAAGTCGACATGCTTCGCCGGGTCGTTGCCGAACTTCTGGCGGTGTCCGTTTCTCGGCAGGGGCTGGCCATGGGCACGACGGCGGGTCTCGGCGGTCTCGATGATCGCGGGGACATCGTAGGTGTCGCCATCGACGGGGACGCAGCCTTTCAGCGAGGAAAAGGGGACGCTCTCCTCCTTCAGGTAGCGTCCGTCGGTGCAGAGGATCGCGGCGAGCTGCGCTCCGGCGGAATGGCCCATGACGAGGAGGCGCGAAGGGTCGCCGCCGTGCTCCGCGATGTGGCGGTGGACCCATCCGAGCGACTTGGCCACGTCGCGGATCAGCGTGCCCATGTCCACCTCGGGGAGGAGGCGGTAGTTGGTCGAGACGAAGACGAAGCCCTTCTCCGCGAAGTAGCGCGGCTTCTCCTGCACCTGCGACTTGTCCCCGGCTTCCCAGCCGCCGCCGTGGATCCAGAAGACGACGGGAAGGCCTGCCGCCCCCTCGGGCGCGTGGATGTCGAGGACCTGTCGGGCGTGGCCGTCCGGGACGTAGGCGATGTCCTGTTCGACCGTCAGGGCGGAGGCGGGCGTGGTCATGAGGAAGGGAAGGAGGAGGGCGGGGAGACGACGGTTCATCGGGAGGGATGGAGACAAGGTGGATAGGTGGCGTTGTCAGGCTTGGGCCGCCGTCTCCGCGAGGCTGGCGCGGGCGACACGCATCACGTTGCCGCCGATGATCTTGCGGATGTCGTCGTCGCTGTAGCCGCGCTGCACGAGTCCGACGGTGAAGAGGGGCCAGTTCGTCCAGGCGATGCTCTCGGCGGCACCGGGCGCGGGGAGGAAGTCGTCCTTCGGCCAGAGCGAGCGGAAGGGCTCGCGGCGGCGGCGCAGGCCGGCCATGGCGGCCTTCTTGTTCTCCTCGCCCGCGTTCGGCGAGGTCGTCCCGACGTCGGTGCCGATGGCGACGTGGTCGACGCCGAAGGTCTTCGCGACGTGGTCGATGTGGTCGAGCAGCTCGGAGATGCCGCCGTCGCCGCGGAGGAAGCGGGAGATGCAGCAGATGCCGATGTAGCCGCCGCTGTTGGCGATGGCCTTGATCACCTCGTCGGGCTTGCTGCGGATGTGGGGATGGATCGAGGCGGCGACCGAGTGGCTCGCCACGACCGGCTTCGACGAGACCTGGGCGGCCTCGAGGCTGGTGCGCCAGCCGGAATGGGCGCAGTCGGGGATGATGCCGATGCGGTTCATCTCGGCCACGGCCTCGCGTCCGAAGTCGCTCAGGCCCGCGTCGGAGCTCTCGCCGCAGCCGTCGCCGATCATGTTCCGCCGCTGGTAGGTGAGGTGCATCATGCGGATGCCGAGGTGGTAGAAGACGCGGACGTAGCGCAGCTCGTCGGCGGGGGTGAGCCAGTCCTGGGTCAGCGGCACGCCGTTGCCGGTGAAGTAGAGGCAGTGCCTGCCGTCGCGCTTCGCGGCCTCCACGTCGTCCGGCGTCGCCGCCTTGGAGACGAAGCCGCGCAGCATGTCGGTGGCGTAGGTGAAGTGGGCGAGGCGCTTCAGCAGGCGCATGGGGTCCTGGCATTCCTGCCCGGCGTTCTGGAAGACGCAGGTCACGCCCGAGGCCCGCCAGGCCTCGCGGTAGTGGCGCTGCTCCTCCGCGACGGAGACGTGGCGGGTCATCGTCATCGCCTCGCGGAGGTCCTCGATCTCGACGTCGGAGGCGCCCGCGACGGCGGCAGCCTTGATCGCCTCGCCGTCGATGGACGAGGTGGGGGAGAAGCCGTAGGAGTCGAAGACGAGCGACTCGGCATGCAGGCGCAGGCCGTGTTCCAGATCCCTGGCGGACGGCTTCAGGATCGCGAGCGCCGCGTCGCGGCCGCGCTGGACGGACTCCGGCAGGTTCTCGACGAGGCTGGCGGGTCCGCCATCCGGGGCGGCTTCGGTGGCGGCTTGCGTTTCCACCGCCGCGACGGAGGCGGCGGCGAAGGGGGCGGTGGCTTGGATGAACTGTCGGCGTTCCATGGCGGATCAGCGAACGCCGGACGGCGGCGGGAAGCAAGGTGGCGTTGACGCCGCATCGCGCCATCCGGGAATGGATCCGGGCCCTGCGGAGGCGGTCATTGTCCCGCCAGCATCTTCTCCGCGAGGGCGATGGTCTCCGGCCCGACGCCGCCGAGCATGCGGGCCAGCTCCTTGACGCGGGCCTCGCCGGCGACGGGTTCGAGACGGGAGTTGGTCGTGTCGTTCTCGACCTCCTTCGTCACGAGGAAATGCCGGTGGGCGAGGGCGGCGACCTGGGGCATGTGGGTGATCGCGACGACCTGGTGGCGGTCGCCGAGGAAGGCCATCTTGCGCCCCACCGCGCCGGCGATCTCGCCTCCGACATTCGCGTCGATCTCGTCGAAGACCATCAGGGGGATGCGGTCCTGGTCGGCGAGGGCGCTCTTCACCGCGAGCATCACCCGCGACATCTCGCCGCTGGAGGCGATGACGCGCAGGGGCTTGAGCGGCTCGCCCGGATTCGGCCCGAAGAGGAAGTCGATGCCCTCGCAGCCCTTGGGCCCCGGTTCGGAGAGGGGTTCGATCTCGATCTCGAAGCTGGAGCGATGGAAGCCGAGATCTTTCAGATGCGTCGCGATCTCCTTGGCGAGGGCGGGGGCGGCCTTGGCGCGCTTGGCGGACAGGGCCTTGCCCGCCTTCGCGACGAGGGAGGCGGTCTGATCGACGGCGGCGGAGAGGCGCAGCAGCTCCGCCTCGCGTCCATCGACGGAGGCCAGCCTCTGCCGGGCGCGGGCCTCGTAGGCGAGCACGTCCTCGACGCTTTGGCCGTATTTCCGCTTCAGCGTCTCGATCTCGTCGATGCGGCGCTCGATCCGGGCGACCTCGGAAGGATCGATCTCCAGTTCCTCGGAATAGTCCCGCAGGCTCCCCTCCAGCTCCTCGATCTCGACCCGCGCCGACTCGAAGCCGGAAAGCCGCTCGGCGACGGAGCTGTCGAAGCGCTCCAGCTCGCGCAGGCAGCGCTGGGCGCTGGCGAGGTTCGCGGAGGCGGCGCTGAGCAGATCCACGGCCTGGCTCGCGTTCTCGAGAAGGCGGGAGGAATTCTGCGACTGGCGGTAGCGCTGCTCCAGCTCCGCGACCTCGGCGGGATCCAGCGCGGCGGCGGCGATCTCCTCGACCTGGAAGCGGAGCAGCTCGACCTCCTGCCCGCTGACGAGGCGTTCGTTGCGGAAGGTCTCCAGCGCGTTCTTCGCCCCCGCCCAGGCCTCGTAGGCCTGCCGGTAGGCTCGCCGCTCCGTCGAGGCGTGGGCGTAGGCGTCGAGCATGGCGAGCTGGCGGTCCTGCGAGAGGAGCGACTGGTGCTCGTGCGGTCCATGGAGATCGACGAGCAGGCCTCCGAGCGATTTCAGGAGCGAGAGCGTGCAGGGCGAGCAGTTCACGAACTGCTTGTTCCCGCTGCCGAAGCTGCGCTTTACGACGAGGACGTTGCCCTCGCAGGGCTCGAGCCCGCCGCTCTCGAGCAGGGCGTTGACTTGGTCGAGGTTCGAGGAGAGCTCGAAGACCGCCTCGACCGAGCAGAGGCTCTCGCCGGTGCGGACGAGATCGTGGTTGGCCCGTTCGCCGAGGATCAGTTTCAGCGCGCCGACGATCATCGACTTGCCCGCGCCGGTCTGGCCGGTCACGCCGATGAGTCCGGAACCGAGCTCCCAGGTGAGATCGTCGACGAGGGCGAGATTCTTGATTTTTAAAACCGAGAGCATTGCGGGAGAGGGGCGGCGGCAGTATGGAGCAGACCGTCACGGCACGCAATGGAGACGCAGGCGGAAATCACCTTCCTCGGCACCGGCACTTCGATCGGAGTGCCGGTGATCGGCTGCGACTGCGCCGTCTGCACCTCGGACGATCCGAAGAACCGGCGGCTCCGCTCCTCCATCCATGTCCGGACACCCGGAACGGCCCTCGTCGTCGACACCGGGCCCGACTTCCGCCAGCAATGCCTGCGCGAGGGCATCCGCCATCTCGACGCGGTCCTGTTCACCCACGCCCACAGCGACCACATCATGGGCTTCGACGACCTGCGGCGCTTCACCATCGACGAGGACGACGAGATCGCGGTCCACGCGACCGAGTCCTGCCTCGGGCGACTCCGCGCCGCCTTTCACTATGTCTTCGACGGGGAGAACCGCTACCGCGGCTACCTGAAGGCGGTCCCCCACGCCATCGACGGACCTTTCCGCGTCGGCGATCTGGACGTGGTGCCGCTGCCGGTCGATCACGGCAAGGTCGAGACCGTCGGCTTTCTCTTCTCGAAGGACGGCGAACGGCTCTTCGCCTACGTGCCCGACGCGAAGATCCTGCACGAGGAGAGCAAGCGCCTGCTCTCCGGGATCGGCCTGCTCATCCTCGACGGTCTCCAGCCCGAGCCGCATTGGAGCCACCTCTCGATCGGCGAAGCCGTCGCCCTGGCGGAGGAACTCGGCGCGGGCCGGACCTGGCTGACGCATTTCTCCTGCCGCGTCGACCATCGGGCCATCGAGCCGGCCTTGCCGGAACACGTGAGGCTGGCGTGGGATGGGCTGAGGCTGGGGTGTTGAGGGGGAGGGAGGTTGCGGATTGTCTCCGAATCTGGATGGGCGGGGGGATATGGATTTATAAATCGATTGTTTGGGCGAATAAGGAGCGATATATTGATCCTTATGAAATCCTCCGTTCATGACGTGCTGCCGCCCAAGCTGCTTCGCTCCATGTCCCGCTTCGGAGCCGATCTGGCGATGGCGCGACGGAAGCGGCATCTCACCGCCGCGTCGATGGCCGAGCGGATCGGCGTCTCCAAGGGCACCTACGCGCGGATGGAGAAAGGCGATCCCCGCGTCGCGATGGGCGCCTACGCGATGGCCCTCTACGTCCTCGGCCTCGGCGAGGGGATTTTCTCGGTCGCCGATCCGGCCAAGGACGAAACTGGCCTCCTCCTCGATGCGGAGCGCATCCCCAAACGGGTGCGGACGCGCAAAACCTCCCCTTGGCTGTGAAACGGACCCTCCAGGTGTTTCTCGGCGACGCGGGCTGCTCCGTGGGCACGCTGCATTTCGAAAGCGATGGCGCAAGAGAGCGGTCGGCCTTTCTCTACGCCGAAACTTGGCTCGCGGACCCGGAGCGCTTCGCCCTCTCGCCCGACTTGCCCCTCGTGGCCGGTCCTCAATTTCGAAAGCCTTCGCCCGGAGGCTCTGTCTTCCACGCGGCCTTTGCCGACACGGAGCCGGATGGGTGGGCGCGCCGCGTCCTCTTGCGGGACCAGGCGAAAAAACGGCGGGAGCACCGACGCGCCGGACGCGAGCACGGGCTATCCTTTCTCGATGCCCTCGATTTCCTCCTCGGCGTCGATGACATCGGCCGGGTGGGGGCGATCCGCTTCCGCGACGAAGAGGGTGTTTTCCGTCGCGCCAGCGAGGGAGGCGGACGCTCAGTGCCCCCTCTGGTCGAGTTGGAAAGGCTGTTGCGGGCCACCCGCGCGGTCGAGACGGACCGCGAGACCGCCGCCGACCTCGCCTACCTTCTCGGACGGGCCACCTCGCTCGGAGGCATGCGCCCGAAAGCCACGGTGGTCGATGAATCGGGCCGCCTTCTCATCGGCAAGTTCCCCAGCGTCTCCGACGAAAGGGCCACGGTCAAAGGGGAGGCGCTGGCGATGAAGCTGGCCGCTGCCGCCGGGATCGATACGGCCCCCGTCCGTCTCGTCGAATGCGAGGGAGCGTCCGTGGTTCTCGTCGAACGCTTCGACCGCCATCCCTCCGGCAGTCGGCTCCACTATCTCTCCGCCGCCTCGATGCTCGGCGCGGAACCCGATGATCCTGACGAACACACCTATACGGAGATCGTCGACGCGATCCGCTCGCATAGCTTCGACCCATCGCGCGACCTCGCCGAACTCTGGCGGCGCGTCGCTTTCTCCATCCTCGTCACCAACGTGGACGACCATCTGCGCAACCACGGATTCCTCCATGTCGGGCGGGGACGCTGGCGGCTCTCTCCCGCCTTCGATCTCAATCCCTTTCCCGAACGGCGACGCGAACTCAAGACCTGGCTTTCGGAAGACGCCGGACCCGAGGCGACGATCGAGGCTCTGATGTCTGTCTGCGCCTACTTCCGACTGCCGCTCCAACGTGCGAGAGCGATCCTCGGCGAGGTCGCCGTCGCCGTCTCCCGCTGGCGGGTCCAAGGCCGGAAGCTCGGCATGGGGGAAGGCGAACTCGAACGCTTCGCCGAGGCCTTCGAGCACAGGGAAGGCGACATCGCCCGCCGCGAGGCGGCACAGGCATAAGGCATCACCCGCCCCCAAACCACAGCAACCCCGCACCGATGGCGACGAGGGCGATCCCGGAGGCCATGAGGATCACCAGCGGAAACTCGGGAGAGGAACGCTCTTTCAAGCCCTTCGAGACGGCCCGAAAGAAATCATCGAGGAACGTGAACAAGCCGCCGCAGAGAAACACATCGAGCGCCGTGGAGATCGGCTCCCCCTCGTCGGCTCCGTCCTCCTTCATGAAGTTCAAGGCCAATATCCCGGCCATGACGATCACGCCGCCGATCACGGAGAGGACGGTTCCAGCCACGAGCATACGGCGATCCTACCCATTCCCGTCGGCGTCCGTCAAGCCGCCGGCCCAACAGGGTGTGGTCCCGCGTCCGACCCTCTTTCCTCCCCCGGCGCTTCTGCGCCGTCTTCCGGCATCGACAAAGCATTGCCGCATCCTGCAAAATGGAGGATGCTTTCGCAGCAACCGATGTTCTCCCGACTCCTACCGCTCTGCGCCGCCTTTCTGCTCCCGCTCGGCTTCGCCGCCGGTGCCGAGCCCTTTCCGCCGGACTCTCCGGAGCATCAGGCGCTCACCGCCGCCAGCCCCTCGCTTGGCGACGAGGATTTCACCCTCCGCGAGGAATACTGGAAGGGCGCCCTCAGCCTCCGCTCGGGCCGGGCGCTGAAGCTCCAGTTCTTCAAGCGCAACCACTACCGCCTCTTCCTCGGCGTCGCTCCCTCGGCCCTGCCCAAGGGAGCGAGGCTGCACCTGCACATCTTCGACTCGGCGAACGAGGCGGTGGCCGAAGCCGTCGGCGAACCGGACGAGGCCTCCCTCTCCCTCGTCCTCGACGACACCCCGAAGACCGGCCTCCATCTCATCCTCATGCGGATCGAGGCGCCCTCCGGCCCTCTCGCCGAGGCCGACGTGCCGGCGGTGCTTTTCTACGGGTGGAAGTAGAATGCCGCGATGCCTCGGCGCATTTCCCCTCTTGTCGAAATCCGCCCTTTGAGGGAGACTGAGCGCGTGTTCCAGGTCATCTTCAACGAAATCAGTGCGGCGGAGATCTCGCAGCTCCCCACTCTCGAGCAGCTCGAGGTGCTCAACGAGTTCCAGGTGAAGCCCGAGGACCTCGAGGGGATCGAGGACAATCCGGCGGGCGCCAAGTTCGGCCAGATCGAGCGCAGCGGGAAGAAGCTCTACCGCTACCGCGCCAGCGACGTGCGCCTCTATTTCGAGGTTTCGAGGGACCACCATTCCGTCATCGTCCATCGCGTTCTCAGCAAGAACAGCTTCCAGGACTTCCTCTTCCGCGCGAATCTGCCCGTCGGGGACGACGATGCCCTCGCCCAGTCGAAGCAGTTCTGGGCGCTCATCGAGGAGGGCGAACGTGCCCGGCGCGTCTGAGGGAGAACCGGATTTCCCCACACCCCATGACCGACCCCATCCAGCGCGTCGAAACGGACGAGGCTTGGCGACGCGAGGCCTTCCCCGCCTGCCGCGACCGGATCTTCTTCGCCCACGCCGCCGTCGCGCCGATCCCGCAGGTGGCGGTGGAGGCGATGGACGCCTTCAACCTCGCCTCCTCCACCGGCGAGCTCGACTACGGCGAGGTCTTCCTGAAGCGGATGGACCGCGTCCGCGGGGCGGCGGCCCGGCTCTTCGGCGGCTCGGCGGACGAGTTCGCCCTCCTCGGCCCGACCAGCCTCGGCCTCAGCCTCGTCGCCAACGGGCTCGACTGGCAGCCGGGCGACGAGATCGTCACCTACCTCGACGACTATCCGGCCAACGTCTATCCGTGGAAGCAGCTCGAACGGCTCGGGGCGAAGGTCGTCTATCTGCGACCCGGCGAGCTCGGCGAGATCACTCCGGAGCTTGTCCGCGACGCGATCACTCCGCGGACGCGGCTCCTCGCCCTCGCCTCCTGCCATTTCCTGAGCGGCTACCGCCCCGACCTCGAGGCGATCGGAGCGATCGCGCGGGAGCACGGCCTGCTCTTCTGCCTCGACGCGATCCAGACGGCGGGGGCCTTCCCGACGCCCGCCGGGGAGGTCGACTTCCTCAGCGCCGACTCGCACAAGTGGATGCTCGGCCCGTCCGCGGCCGGCGTGGTCTATGTGGCGAAGGAGCGGCAGGAGATGTTGCGCCCCAGCCTCTACGGAGCGTGGAACGTGGTCTCGCCGAACTTCATCGCGCACGACGGGATCGCCTTCGAGCCCGGCGCGCGGCGCTACGAACCGGGCGTGCTCAACGCCTCGGGCCTGCTCGGGATGGAGGCGTCCATCGACCTGCTCGCCGACATCGGGATCGAACGGATCGCGGCCCGGCTCCTCGAATTGAAGGCCCATCTCTGCGAGGGACTCGACCGGCTCGGCCTGAGTTTGCTCGGTCCCAGGGACGGGGCGTCGGCTTCGGGCATCACCTCCTTCACCGATCCGAACGGGGACACGCGGACCATCGCCCTGTTCTCCCGCCTCCAGCAGGCCGGGGTCGTCGCGAGCTGCCGCCACAGCCGGGAGGGGATCCCGTGGATCCGCTTCAGCCCCCATTTCTACAACACCCACGCCGAGATCGAGGAGGCCTTGCGCATCCTGCGCGAGGCGAGAACTTGACAAACGGCGGCTTGCGGCTTCCGTCGGCCCCGTTTTTTTCGCTGGAAAGCGGGGCCTTTCTAGGTCACGATTCCAGTCCCGGGTCCGCACCCGAATTTATCCATCCCCAAACCAAGAGGGCCTACCGCCGTGGACTTCAGAGACATCAAACGCATCGTCGAGCTCATGGATCAGCATGGGCTCTCCGTCTTCAAGCTGGAGCAGGACGAAACCAAGCTCGAACTCAAGAAAGGCGGCGACCTCGACGTCAAGGCCATTCAGAGCTGGCTCGCCTCGTCCCCGCCGCCGCAGTTCGCCCCCGCCTATGCCGCCCAGCCGGCCCCGACGGGAGGCGTGCCGGCCTCCGCCCCCGCCGAGGGCGGGCTGCCCGCCAACGTGAAGGAGATCACCTCGCCCATGGTCGGGACCTTCTACACCGCCTCTTCGCCCGACGCCGATCCCTTCGTGAAGGTCGGGACCAAGGTCTCCGCCGACAGCACTGTCTGCATCATCGAGGCCATGAAGGTGATGAACGAGATCAAGGCCGAGATCGCCGGGGAGATCGTCGAGATCCTCGCCGAGAACGGCACCGCGGTGCAGTATGGCGAACCGCTCTTCCGGGTGAAGACCGCCTGACCCCTCCCTCCCACCACGTCCTCCCCGGGCCGGGATCGGGACGAGAGACCACGCCATGTTCAAGAACATCCTCGTAGCGAACCGCGGCGAAATCGCCTTGCGGGTCATCCGCGCCGCCAAGGAGCTCGGCG
The DNA here is from genome assembly GCA_964435425.1 of uncultured Akkermansia sp. Lineage (GTDB taxonomy): Bacteria > Verrucomicrobiota > Verrucomicrobiia > Verrucomicrobiales > DEV007 > Arctic95D-9. The sequence continues at coordinate 9,873 of CAYSZN010000074.1, forward strand.
TCCGCACCACCGCCGTCTACTCGGAGGCCGACGTCGATTCGATGCACGTCCATCTCGCCGACGACGCCATCTGCATCGGCCCCGCGAAGAGCGCGGACTCCTACCTGAAGATGGAGGCCATCCTTTCCGCCGCCGAGATCGCCAACGTCGACGCGATCCACCCCGGCTACG
>CAYSZN010000075.1:0-10006 GCA_964435425.1 uncultured Akkermansia sp.
TGCCGGGTGTTCACTGTGCGCGGTTTTGAATTCCTTCCACGACAAATACCAGCGGCTCGCCCGGGACCGCTTCGGGCTCTCCAGTCTCTGGCTGGGCGAGGACCATCTCGTCTATGTGAAGGGTTCCGGCGTCCTCATGCCCTTTGTCGAGGAATACAAGCGCTTCCGCCTCTCCGAGATCGAGGCTTTCACCGTCGCGAAGACCTCGCGGACAGGAAAGATCGTCCTGCACGCGCTGATCCTGATCGCCTGTCTGGCGGCGGCTTCGCTCCTGCTCGCCCTCGACAAGGATCCGGGTCCGGTCTCCATCACCTTCATCTCGCTCTTCTTCGTCGGCGGGCTCGGTGTCCTGACCTTGCTGCTGCGCCATCTCATCCTCGGTCCCACCTGCCTCTGCGACATCCAGACCCGCCTCACCCGCGAGCGGCTCCGTCCGCTGAACCGCTATCACCGGGCGCTCGAGACGGTCCGCCGCATCGAGGGGCTGGTGCGGGAAAGCCAGGCCGCCATCGTCGCGTCCGACGTCGGGGAGGAGCCGACCGCGCCCCGGCATCGGGTCCGCGACGACCGCTTCTACCAGGTGCCCGCGGTCGTCCCGCCGACCTTCGGCCTCTTTGCCGCGCTCGGCCTCGCGGCGCTCGCCGCGCTGCATCTGGAGAGCATCGTCCTCACCGGCGGCATTCTCCTGCTGCTCATGGCGGCGAGCCTGCTGCTCTCTCTGGCGCTGGTCTCGGTCGTCCGGAAACCGACGCCGGAATCCGTCCGCACGGTGCTCTGGATTCTGCTCGGGCTGCATTTCCTCGTCCTCGGAGCCGGCATGGTCTACTACCTCGTCGTGGCGACGCGCGAGCCCTCCTACACCGTCGGGCTGACGGGACCGCTGGAGGCCTTCACCGCTCTCGCGAGCGAGGGAGGCATGGTGCTCTACGGCGCCTTCGCGGGCTTTTTCCTGGGCTTCGTCGGCGTCGGCCTCTGGGGCTTCGCTGTGTCGGGCAAATGGAGGCGGCAGATCCGCCTCGTGGAAGCCCTTTCCCAACCGGACGGCGACGGAGGAGGTGCCGGAGAGCCATGAGTGGAGGCCTCGCCAAGTCCGTCTGCTCGATCCACGCCGACCGGCCGGCCTCGGTGCGCTGTCCCTCGTGCCGGCGGTTCTTCTGCGGGGAATGCGTCACCGAGCACGGCGGCAAGCTGGTCTGCGCGTCCTGCCTCGGGGCGACTGTGGCGGAGGCCAGGCGACCGCCGGGGAAACGGAGGAGGATCCGCCTTGCTCCGGCGCTGCAAACCGCGGCGGCCCTGGCCATCGCCTGGGCGCTGTTCTACTATTTCGCCAGCGTTCTGGCGGGCATCCCCGACGCCTTTCACGACGGGACGATCTGGGAGTGAGGAAGCGACCATGGCATGAGCAGCAAGGCGCATCGCAGAGTGAGGAAGCGGAGACGGGAGACGGGCGCGGTCCAGATCCTCGAGGAAGCCTTCCATCTCGCCCGGACCGCCGACGCGGGCACCTACTGCCTCTACTATCTGGGCGCGGTGCCGTGGGCGGTGGGGTTGCTCTACTTCGTCGCGGACATGAGCCGCAGCAGCCTCGCCGGACGCGACGCCGCCTTCGCGGCGGTGGCGATGACGGTCCTGTGGATGTGGAAGCGCTACTGCCAGGCCGCCTTCTGCGCCAGACTGTGGGATGGGCTGAATCCGGGGCATCTCCCCCGGCTGGGCGCCGACGACCGGTTCCGGGCGCTCGCCGCGTTCTGGTTCGCGCAGGCCTTCCGCCTTCCCCTGCTGGTCGTCGGCCTGTTCTTCGCGATCCCGCTGGGATGGATTCTCGCGACCTTCCAGAACCTCGGCGCCCTCGCCCTCGTCCAGCCGCCCGGCGAACGGCCCCTGCGCTCCCTCGTGGGCCGGTCGATCCGCTATTCGCACGACCAGTGGGCGCAGAACCACGGCGTCCTGCTGGTCTTCTTTCTGGTGTCGCTGTTCACTTGGGTGAATCTCGTCGCCGCCTGCCTCGTCGTCGCCAGCCTCGTGAAATCGATCTTCGGGGTGGAGAGCCCGTTCACCATCAGCCCGGTGGTAGCGATGGCGAACACGACCTTCGTCCTCGGATCGTTTCTCCTGATGCAGCTCGCGATCGATCCGCTGCTGAACGCCGCCTACGTGCTCCGCTGCTTCCGCGCCTCGTCGCGCACGACCGGGGCGGACCTGCTCAGTCGCCTCGTCGCCTGTCGCGGACGGCGCGACGAGGAGGCGCGACGCGAGCGCGGGACGCTCGGCCGCGTCGCCGTCCTCGCCCTGTTCGTCGCGGCCTTTGCCTTTCCCGTCCCCTCGTCCGCGCAGGAGGCCGCACCCGCCGTCGAGCCGGAGCGCTTCCGCAGCGAGATCGCCGAAACCCTGGCGCAGAAGAAATACCAGTGGCAGCTCTCGCGCCGATCCGACGGCAGCGAGGAGGAGGCCGGGGAATCCTGGCTCGGCCAGCGCCTTTCCGAGATCGCCGAAAGCGTGCAGCGGCTCTTCCGCTCCGTGGGAAAACGGATCGAGGAGGGGATACGGGAGCAGATGGAGCGGAACCGGCCCGCCGGGGGCGGCGCGAAGGAGGATTCGTTCAAGACGCTCGGCTCGACCACCTCCATCGCCTTGGTCGTGGTGGTGCTGGGGCTTCTCGTCTGGTTCGCCGCGCTGCTCTACCGGAGCCATCGCGGACGCGACAAGCCCGAGGTCGTCGAGGAGGGCGGAGCGGCCGCCATCGACCTCGCCAGCGAGGACATCGTCGCGACGCAGCTCCACGAGGACGAATGGTTGCGCCTTGCCCGCGAGCAGATTGCGAAGGGCGAGGAGCGGCTCGCCATCCGCGCCCTCTTTCTCGCGACCCTCGCCCACCTCGGCGAGCAGGGGCTGCTGAAGATCGTCCGCTCCAAGTCGAACCGCGACTACCGGAGCGAGCTGGGCCTGCGCGCCCGCACCCTGGGCGAGCTGCGGCGCGCCTTCGACGAGAACACCATGCTCTTCGAGAGGGTCTGGTATGGACTGCACCGTCTCGGGTCCGGGGCCGTGGAGGGTTATCTGGAGAACCACGGACTGATCGCCGCAGAATCGGCCAAGGCGCAGCCCGCCGCCATCGCGGGCCAGACTCGGAACCGATGATGCGCATGGCCTCGGCAGCGAAGAAGATGGGTTTGGTGCTGCTCGGCGCCCTGCTCGTGGCCGGCTTCTACAGCGTGCTGGAAAAGCGCTTCACCGAGGGCGGGATCTATCCGCACTACGCCAGCTACCGCAGCGACCCGCTCGGCACGAGCGCCCTCTACGAATCCCTCGAACGGCTCGAGGGGCTGTCGGTGTCGAGGAACGTGACGAATCTCCAGGTGGTCCGGGGACTGGATTCCGAAACGGTCCTGCTCCTGCTCGGCTACCCGGTCAACGGGGTCGAGAACCTGAGGGCCCCGGACAATTCTCCGGTGCTGAAAGCCGTCGGGGAAGGCGCGCGTCTGGTCCTGACGATCAATCCCGGTCTCGTTCCCGAAGTCTACCAGCCCAGCCGCAGCGAGGACGAGGACGACTGGATCGAGCGCCGCCGCCGTATCCGCGACGCACGGCAGAAGGATGGAAAGGAGAAGGACGCCAAGGGCGAAGCGGCCGAGAAGAAAACGGAGGACAGGGACGAAACGGAGACGCCGGAGGAGGACGAGGAAAAGGAGCTCGAGAAAAGGATGCTCCAGCTCATGGGCCCCTTGCTGACGGAGAGGCTCGGCTTCGAGGTGACCAGTCCCGCGTTCGAGCGGCCCGAGGAGGGATGGGAGACCGAGGCGGGCGAGGCGCTGCCGCTGGATGGGGAAGGAATCGACCTGCCCCTGTGGAAATCGCAGTATCGGCTGGAGCCCAAGGAGGGACCGTGGCGGCCCGCCCTGCTCGCCGATGGAAAGACGGTCGTCCTGGAGCGGAGCTATGGGAAAGGAAGCGTCGTCGTCGCCTCGGACACCTACTTCGCCAGCAACGAGAGCCTTCATTTCGGGATCGGTCCCGAGTTCCTCCTCTGGCTGCTGGGCGGCAAGACGAAGGTCGTCTTCGACGAGACCATCCACGGCTCCACCGAGACGGGTGGCGCGATGAAGCTGATCCGCCGCTACCGCGCCCATGGCGTGTTCTTCGGCCTGCTCGTCTTTCTCGCGCTGTGGGCGTGGCGCAGCGCCTCGCCGCTCGTGGCCGGCAGCGACGACGCGGACCGCGGCATCGGAGGCGATGGCATGGTGATGGGCGAGGAGACCGGGACCGGCTTCATCCGGCTGCTGCGGCGCAGCGTCGCGCCGTCGGCCCTGCTGGAGCGCTGCGTCGAGATCTGGAGCGGTTCGGCAGGCGGCGGAGCCCCCTCCGCCGCCAAGGGCGGCATCGGCAGGATCCTCGCGCGGCATCGCGGCGATCCGAAGCAGTTCGGCGCCGTCGAGGCCTACCGGGCGATCGCCGACCTCCTCCGAAAGCGTTGACAAGCGCGCCGAACGCCGCGAAGGAACGGGCATGGCGACCCCTCTCCCATGGGCCTCCGGCCCGTCTGGAATCCGCGCCGTCCCGGGCCTTGGGACGGTGGTGCGTCGTGCCTCCGTTTCCCTTCCTCTGGATGCCGGAGAGGCGTCCGTCCTCCGGGCATGAACGTCTGGTATTGGATCGGCCATCGCCTGTCGCAGCTTTTCGCGAAGCTGGTCTGCTCCTATCGCGTGCAGAATGCCGAGAGGCTGGAGAATCTGCCGGAGGGCCTGCTCATCGCGTCGAACCACGTCAGCTTTCTCGATCCGCCCTTCGTCGGCGCGGCCTTCCGTGAGCCGCTGCACTACTTCGCGAGGAAGACGCTCTTCGACCATCCCGTCGCGAACTACATCCTCCCCCGCGTCAACGCCATCCCGGTGAACCAGGAGAAGCCGGAGCTCTCCGCGCTGAAGCAGGTCATCGGCCTGCTCAAGGCGGGGCAGAAAGTGCTGATCTTCCCCGAGGGCGAGCGCACCTACGATGGCAAGCTGAAGACCGAAGGCGAGCCTGGAGTGGGCATGATCGTCAGCAAGGCCGGCGTCCCGGTGCTGCCGGTGCGCCTCTTCGGCCCCGAGAAGGCGCTGCCCCGCGGCAGCAAGAAGATCAAGCGCCATCCCGCGACCCTCGTCGTCGGGGAGCCGATCGATTTTGCCGACCTCGTCGGGGACATGTCCCTCTCGACGAAGGACCGCTACCAGGCCATCGCCAACCGCATCATGGCCGCCATCGCCGCCCTTGAGCTCCGCGACAGCCGCGGAGAGTAGGCGGTAGCTCTTCCGGAGCTTGCATGGAAAGGAGGGGGGCTTTTCAAGTCCCCGTGGGCGGAAGCATGGGAGCCGGTCCAGTGGAGGGGACTTGAAAAGTCCCCTCCTTTCATACGAGATCCTGCCGGGCTTCGGATGCTTCCCCCCTGCGTCACCCGCCGGATTCTCTCTTCCCAAAATGTTCCTGCCAAGGCGCGGTTTCGGATTTCGAGCTTCGGATTTTTTTCTCCTCCCTCACCGCCGCGACCTCTCCAGTGCCTCGTAGACGCCGAAGTCGTTGAACCAGATCCGCTTGGCCCATCGGTAGACGGGATGTTTCTCGGGAATCTCCTCGCCGGTGGGGAGCCATTGGCTGTTGCGCGGGGTCATGGCCTCTAGCTCGGCGATGGCGGTCCGCCGCAGGGTCGTGTCCTCGGCCCCGTGCCGCTCGGCGAGTTCCTTGACGAGGTCGGGCCGCTCGAGGACGATGCAGCCGCGGGTGTGGCGCGCGGCGGTCTCGCGGAAGTCCCGGAGGAATTCGGATTTGGTCAGAATCTCGTAGATGGAGCCGTCGCGCACGTTGTCGGTGGCGAACTGGATGATGGGGCAGGGCTCGACCGCTCCCGTCGGGGAGATGTGGTGCGAGATGCCGTTGGCCATGGGGCAGAGGGCGCGGCCCTCGCCGTCGTAGTAGGCGTCGATGATGCCGAGGGGCAGCCGCGTCCGCATGTTCACGACGAACTCGCGCACGCGCCGAGCCTGGGCGGGGGTGAGGGCGAGGTCCTCGTTCGGCTTCGGCCCGACGGGCCGGTAGCTGTGGTACCAGGCGTAGTGGACGCCGCGGGCGATGAGCTTGCGCAGCCATTCCTCGGTGAGCAGCTCGTCGATGTTGGTGCGGCAGAGGCTGGTGGCGACGCCGGTGAGGAGCTTGTTCTCGAGGCAATGGTCGAGGCCCCGGAGGGTCCGGTTCAGCACGTCCTTGCCGCCCCGCCGCTCGTCGGCGACGAGCTCGGTGCCCTCGATGGAGACGAGGGGGGTGGCGTTGCCGATCTGGCGGAGCTGCTTGGCCTTCTTCTCGGTGATGAGCTGGCCGTTGGTGAAGACCTGGAAGAAGCAGTCGGGATGCTGCGCGAGGAAGTCGAGCAGGCCGGGATGCATGAAGGGCTCTCCGCCGAGGATGCCGAAGAAGGCGTTCCCGTGGGCCTTGGCGTCGTTGACGATGCGGTTGAGCTCGTCGAGGTCGAGCTTGGTCTGCGGCTTGTCGACGTCGACCCAGCAGCCCTGGCAGCGCAGGTTGCAGCTGTTGAGGATGGAGAGGTAGAGAAAGGGGGGGAAGTGGATCCCCTCCTTCATGCGCCGCTTGTAGAGGTTGACGGAGCGGATCCCCTTGACCCCGAAATTCCAGACGAACTTCGCGAGATGCCGCTTGTCGGCGGTGCGGAGGATGCGGCTGGCGTACTGGAGGCTGGGGATGATCATGGGTAGAATCTCTTACTCCTACTCTTTACTCCTTACTCTTACTCCACGACTACCGAAGATCGCTCGATTCCAGCAGGGAGTAAGAGTAAGGAGTAAAGAGTAGGAGTAAGAGGGAGACATCAACTCAAACACTTCAACGCCGCATCGACCGTCGCCTCGTCGTGGACAACGGCATGCAGCGCCTTGGCAATCTTGTCAGGCTGGGGATGCTGCCAGACGTTGCGCCCCACGGCGATGCCCACAGCTCCAGCATCCATGGCTTTCCCCACCATCTCGAGCAGCGCCCGGTCGTCGCCCATCGCGGCTCCACCGAGGACGATCACCGGCACGAAACAGGCCTCGACGATGGCGCGGAACTCGTCGGCGCTGGCTTCGGTGGGGAAGGCGGTCTTGACGATATCGGAGCCGAGCTCGGCGGCGGCGCGCACGGTGTAGCCGATGTTCTCCAAGGTGTAGTCGGCAGGACGCCCGATGCCGAAGGGCAGGGCCTCGAGGATGACGGGCAGGTCGGCGTCGAGGCTTTCGGAGACGAGCTCGGCGGTTTCGCGGAAGATCCCGGACTCGTTGGGATGATGGGTGTAGAGCATGTTCATCATCGCGTGGGCACCGGCGGCGAGGGCCTCCTCGGCTCCGTAGAGGCGGTAGCTGCCCTCGTCGAGATGGTCGTCGCCGTAGCGCGGCTTGTAGCAGTCGGTGCGCAGGCAGACGCCCTTGCCCTCGAGCGCCTCGGCGGCGGCGAAGGCGAGGCCGAGGTTGACGACGTAGCCGTCCACGACAGGGTTGAGCCGTTCGATCAACCCTATCGGGTCCTCCAGGCCCGGCACAGGAATGGCGGTGCCGTGGTCGATGGGCAAAATGACGGTGCGCCCGTCGGATTGGAGAAAGCGGGAGAGATTTTGTTCACGATCCATGCAGGGTAAAGGGAGACGCGAACGGGTCGAGAATCAAGGCACGGGTTCGGGCGGGGAGGCGTCCCCGCCGAATTTCAGGAAGGGAGCGACCTTCCGGAGGGTGGCGGGACCGATGCCCGGCACCTCGTCGAGCGCGGCGAGATCCCGGAAGGGGCGACGCTTGATGACTTCGTCGGCGATGGATTCGCGCAATCCGGCGCGGACCAGCTCCTCGAGGGAGGCGGTGTTGACGTCGACCGGCTCGACGGGCGGAGCGGGGGCGAGCGCGTCGTCGATGGACTCCAGGGCCCGCAGCTCCTCGCGCTGCTGGCGGCGCATCTCCACGAGCCGGTTCGGTTCGCAGTGGCTCCAGAGTCCGCGTCGGTGCAGGGCGGCGGCGAGCTCGGTGTCCTTCAAGTGGGCGTCCCAGTCGTCGCGGTGCGTTCCGTCTGGCGTCTCGCGGCCGAAGCCGAAGGCCCTCGCAAGCCCGTTCTCCACGAGCAATTCGCCGAGATCCCGCCCCTCCGCCGTGTCGACAAAGACGTAGTGCCGGGGGCTGGCGCTGCGGCCGGGAGCCTTTGAGAAGCTGGTGTGGACGGTGAAGGGCTGGGACAGGACCCTCTCCACGAAGGCCGCGGCCTCCGTGCCGAAGCGATGGGCGGCAGCGTAGTCCTCGACGCCGAAGTGGCGGGCCTGCTCGCGGAGACGGCGCTTGCCCGTCGTGTCGGCCACGTCCTTCTCGACACAGTCGACGAAATAGAGCCGCACCACGATCTCGCGGCGGTCGGGCAGGCGCACCTGAAAGGAGTCGCCGTCGGCCCACGACGAGGGCAGGAGCATGCAGCCGTCGAGGGTCTCGAGGTCGGCGGCAACGCAGGGCGATGCCGCGGCGGCCAACGCCAGCAGGACGCGCCACTCAATCGACCACCCCCGGAAAACTCTCGACATACTGAATCTTAAAATCCGGGAAGGAGTTCACAATCTGAATCTTGTAGTCGGGGAAGCTGTCCACGATCTGCCATTTGCCGGGCGAATCGGGGAAGGACAAGACCTTCTTGACCTTCAGGTCCGGGAAGGAGTTGACGACCTGGACCTTGTAGTCGGGAAAGCTCGTGACGAACTGGATCTTCCCGTAGACCCGCGCGATCTCGGCTTTCGAAGGGCGTGCGGCCGAGGCGGGGACGAGGAGCGCGAGTCCGCAGAGGAGAAGAGGGGCGATGCGGGCGACCGGAGTCATGCGCGATGGACGGATGAGGAGAGCAGACGATGCGGAAGGATGGACGGGGCGATCGGCGGAGGCAAGGCCCGAAAGAGCGGGTGGGCGACGATTGACGGCGGTTCCGCGTGGGCGTACCGTGGTCCGAAGAAATCGAACGCTCCCAATTCATCGAAAGGACGATCACCATGAAAACACCCTCTCTTGTTGGATTCCTCTTTGCCGCCCTTCTGCCTCTCTCCGGGGGCATGGTCTCCGCCGACGAAGTCGTCGCCAAGGTGAACTTCAGCGGCACTCTGAACAACCGGCCCACGAAGCAGGCGATTCGCGGAAACTTCCGCGGAAAGGGCGAATACGGACGCTTCGACCTGAGCGTCGATCTGAAAGGCACGGTCCGGAGCCAGCCGAACACGCGCCAGCCCGAGCGCAACCTGATCGGAAAATACCCGGTCGAGATCGATCTGCGCGTCTCGAAGTCCGGCATCGGAGCCTCCGATTCGTTCGGCGCGAACGTCCATGTGCGCCGCCGCAGCATCCGCGTCAGCAACGTCGGTACGATCTACCTGAACCGTCCGATCAAGCAGACCAAGTCCGGCGTGCAGCGCATCAGCGGAAAGGGTACGCTCCGCTATCGTTTCTGAGGCTCCGTCGGGGCTAAAGCTTGATAACGGTCGGAGTCCCCGATGTCTTAGTCGCGGATTTGCGCGATGGCGGAAGGGGTTATCCTCTGCTAGCCTTCACGAGCCTCCCCTCCGGGGCGATCCGGGTTCCGCCTCCGTTTCGGCAAACCGGGCCACCGCCCCGAGGGAGGCGCTCGACTTGGGGGGAGGTGCTGCCCGGAACGTTAGAGCTCTGGACCCCAAGGAGGGGCGACATTCCTGTCGGTCGCCCGATAAGGTTGCGTCGGGTTTGCTGGGCGACAGGAATGTCGCTCTTCCTTGAGCTGTGCGGTCAGCAAAAATCGGTAGCAAATCCGCCCCGTCAACTCATCAATCCTTGATAAATCAACATTCCCTCAACCCTATCCCGCTGCACCAGAACTGCTACCGGCCGGCCCTCCACCTTCCCCGGAATCCCTTCTCCAGCAAGGGTTCCGGACCGTGGAGCATAGCGGATTCGAACCGCTGACCCCTTGCATGCCATGCAAGTGCTCTACCAACTGAGCTAAT
>CAYSZN010000076.1:0-9930 GCA_964435425.1 uncultured Akkermansia sp.
CTTCCTGAAATGGCAGGTGCGCCTGCGTTCCATGGCCCAGGCCTGTCCCTGCGACGATTCGGCTCCGGTCTGGCTCCTCCCCCTGCTGCGCAACCTCGCCGACGAGGTGTGCTCGCTCGTCGGCCGCGGTCCGGGACGCCGCGAGGTGATCGCGACCGGGGACGAGAACCTCCTCGTCGCCACGCAGACGGCTCCGCCGTTCAGCCTTCTCGTCGGAGAGCTGATGCGGCTCGTACTCGCCACGCGCCAGCCGGGTCCCGGTCCGGGGCTCTACGTCGACGCGCGCCCCCATCCCGGCGGGGGATTCCGGCTCGCGGTGCGTCCCGGAGCGAACCGGACCTTTGTCTTCACCGACCGCGAGGCCGAGATCGAGACGCTGGAGCTGCTCGTCGAGCAGATCCAGGGCCGTCTCGAGCCCGCCGACGCGGAAAATCCGGCGAAGGAATGGATTCTCGTCGTGCCCCGCAGCCCCTACTGATCCCGGGATCCGTCCCGCCCCGCGCCGAAACGCGGAGCCGGGGAATTTCGTTTGTGAATTATGGAGATTTGAATGTAGCGTGAGCCGCCCCAGCGGGCTCCATCCCGCATCGCCGCCCTCCATGGACGAACTTTCCTCCAACCGCCTGCGCCTCCTCATCGTGGAGAACGATCGTGTCACCGCGCGCGATCTGGAGGCGACTCTGCGCCGCCGGGGCTTCGTGGTCGTCGGGATCGCCTATTCCGCCGTGCAGGCGCTCGATTTCGTGAGGGGGGAGAAGCCCGACCTCGTCCTCCTCGACATCCAGCTCGATGGTCCCGAGGACGGGATCGAGCTGGCCCGCCAACTGAGGCGGGAGCACGGAGTCCCCTCGATTTTCGTCACTGGATATTCCGAGGGGGCCATCCTCGAGCGCGCCCGCTCCGCCCAGCCGGCCGCCTTTTTGCGCAAGCCCTTCAGCGACACCGAGATCGCGGTGTGCCTCGAGTCGGTCGTGGAGCGCCGCCTCGCCGGGGAGCGCCTCTCCCTGCGCCTGCCCGGACTGGAGGCCGTGTCGCAGCAACTCCCGCAGGCGGTGATCGCCACCGATCTCGACGGGAACGTCGTCTATCTCAATCCCGCGGCCGAGGAGCTCACCGGCTGGAGCGCCGCGGAGGCGCTGCGGCAGCCGCTCGCCACCATCGCCCCGCTGCACGAGGCGGTGGAGGACGGGCGCACTTCATCGGGGAGGCGACGGGTCCTCCTCGCGAAGCGGGACGGCACTCCGGTCGGCGTGGAGGAACGCTCCGTGCCGATCCGAGCAGGCGACGGCGAGGCGGTGGGGCTCGTCACCGTGCTCGCCACCGCCGGACAGGAGGGGGATCTGCCCGCCTTCCAAGGCGCTCCGTCCCAGGAGATCGGCCCCGTCCCGGGAGCTGCCGCGGAGAGTCCGGCCCATCCCGTCCTCTTTCCCCCCTCGCAGCCACCTGCCGCCCGCAGCGAGGCGCTGCGCAAGATCGCCTCGCTCGCGAACGATCCGGCCTTCAAGGAGCTGATCGCGAAGCGGAAGCCCGTCCCTTCTCCCGGAGAGGCCACCACGCCCCTGCCTGCGGCGGCGGCCGTCCTCTCCGCCGTCGGGGCCGCGGGCAGCGCCGTGCTGCCGCCCTCGACCGCCGCCCAGCTCGAAGAGGTCGGCGATCCCCTGCTGCGCCTCGACGAGAATGGGGGCATCCGCTATGCCAACGCCGAGGCCGAACGGGTCTTCGCGTCCGGTCTCCGTCTCCTCGGCACCTCCTTCCGGGAGCATTTCGACGCGGGCGATCTGGAACGCTACGACGACCATTTCCACCGTCCCCTCGCCGACGGGCGGCGGCACCGCTTCGACTTCCACGACTCCAGGCGGGGCATGTGGTTCGAGGTGCGGGCCTATCCCACGAGCGGCGGGCTCCTCGTCCTCTTCACCGACATCACCGCCACCCGGCTCGAGGCCGCCGAGCAGGTCCGGCAGCACCGCCTCGAGGGTCTGGGGCTGCTCGCCCGCGGCTTCGCGCACGACTTCAACAACTCCCTCACCACGCTGACGGGCAATATCAGCCTCGCCCGCGAGCGCCATCCCGACGACGAGGAGCTGCAGGCCATGCTGGACGAGGCCCAGGCGGCGGCGTCCAAGGCGACGGGTCTGGTGCAGCAGCTCATGACCTTCGCCCGCGGCGGGCGGCCCATCCGCGAGCGGACGCGCCTGCCCGACCTGATCCGCCGGGTCCTGACCGAGCAGCGCCTCAAGCACCCCGAGATCCGCTACCAGTACCAGGGAGGCGACTCCGAGATCGTCGCCAACGTCGATCCGGCGCAGATCGGACGGCTCCTCGAGAACCTCGTCTCCAACTCCGCCGCCGCCATGCCCGACGGCGGCGTCCTCATCGTGCGGAGCTCGCGCCTCTCGCCCGAGGGCGTCCTGGAGATCCGCAGCGCGCACACCCCGGCGGACGAGGACCATTTCCTCGTCGAGGTCATCGACACCGGTCACGGCATGAGCGAGAAGGACCTCGAGCGGGTCTTCGAGCCCTACTTCACGACCCGGCGCGAGAACAACGCCACCGGCATCGGCCTGACCGTCTGCGAGTCCATCGCCAAGGCCCACGGCGGCTTCATCCAGCTCCAGTCGAAGGAGGGCAAGGGCACCATCGCCACCTTCTGCGCCCCGCTCGGCCGCCGTTCCGACGAGCTCGGCGAGGCCGACGGCGTGCCCGCCTATCCCAACTTCGACATTCCCCATCTCGCCGCGGCACGGGGCGGACAAGCCGGGGAATCCCTCCTCGTCGGCACGCGCATCCTCATCCTCGAGGACGATGCGCCGATCCGCCGCCTCATGGCCGCGACCCTGCGCCGCGCCGGCCACGAAGTCGTCGAGACGAAGGAGGGACGCGAGACGCTCGCTGTCTACACCGACGCGCTTGCCCGGGGCGAGCGCTTCCACCTCCTCATCTGCGACCTCACCATCGAGAACGGCATGGGCGGGGTCGAGACGATGCGCCGCCTCCTCCAGATCGATCCCGACATCCTCGCCATCGTCTCCAGCGGCTACTCCGACGCGCCCGCCATGTCGAGCCCGGCCAGCTTCGGCTTCAAGGGTGTGCTGCCGAAGCCCTACGCGCCCACCGAGCTGCGCGCCGCCGTGCACCGCATCCTTGCGGCGCACCGGATCATTCCGTGAACGGGGCTCAGAAGGTCACCTTCAGCGTGATCCCGCCGTGGAGGATGTCGGACTGGGGCTGGTCGGCTCCGAAGGCTCCGTCCACGACCCAGGTGTCGGGCGCTCCGGAATAGCCGATGTAGGGAATCAGGGTGACGCGGCAGTTCAACTCGATGGGGAGCGACGCCCTCGTGTAGTAGTGGTTCCAGCCGCTCGGACCCCAGTAGCCGTCCGAATAGGCAAGACCCGCGCCAAGGGCGAGGCCGATCGAGTCGGTGAGCGGGAAGGTTCTCTCCAGGCCGGTCTCGTGATACCACCCACTCGGGGCGATGCCGCCTCCTCCGAAGGCGTAGCCGCTGGAGAAATGGAAGTCGGCAAAACCGAGGTCGCGCGAGATGCCCAGGCTGCCCTCGCCGTAGCCGCCGAACGGAGCCACGTTGCTGCGGAACTCGGGAAAGAGGTAGTGGCGGTAGCCGAGATCGAAGTCGAATCCGGCGTAGCTTCCGACCGCCGTCTCCGCGTAGAGGTTCAGCTCGTCGTAGGCCGCGCCGAGGGCGCTGCCGTTGATGCCGTTGAGATACCAGGCTCCGACCGTCACCGGCAGGGCGAGTCCGTCGAAGGTGTAGTTCACGTCGGTCCAGACGCTGTCGCGGGCGAAGCGGACCCCGTGGAAGAGATAGTCGGTCGCGTAGCCCACGCTGACCTCGCCGCCGAGGTCGATGCATTCCTCGATCGGGGTCTTGTCCACGGGGGCTTTGCCCCAATCGCCTGCGTGGAGGAGACCGAAGGAGGCAGTGGTGGCGGCAACGAGCGGGAAGACGGATTTCATCGGTTTCTCGGATTGGGGCGATGGATCGGAAACAGCGCGAGAGAACCGCAGGGGCGACTGAAACAAGACTAACGTTCAAGGCTCGACTGTAAAGGGCTTTTCCGTCCGTTCGCGCCCTGTTTTCCTCCAACGGATCGACCACAAGACAGCTTGAAATGGGGATGGCACCACTCTTTACTTGAAACCTCTTCCTTAGCGATGCCTTCTCCTCCCAACGAGCGGTCCCTGCCGTCCCGCCTGAAACTTGGCCTGAAACCCGCCGCCGAGTCCGTCGTTCGCAGGGGGCATCCATGGATCTATTCGGACAGCATCCGCCATCAGAGTCGGGAGGGGACGGCGGAGGATCTCGCCGTGGTCTACGACCGGAACGACCGCTTCCTCGCCGTCGGCTTCTACGATCCCGATTCTCCCCTGCGGGTCCGGGTCGTCCATCGGGGAAAGCCTCTCGCCATCGACGAAGCGTTCTGGCGAAAAAGGCTCGTGGACGCCCTCCTGCGCCGCGAATCGCTGCTGGACGAAAGGACGAGCGGGATCCGTCTCGTCAACGGCGAGAACGACGGCTGGCCCGGGTTCGTCCTCGACCGTTACGGTTCCACTCTGGTGCTGAAGCTCTACGCGGCCGCGTGGCAGTCGCGCCTGGCCATGGTCCGGGACTTGCTCGTCGAGGCGCTGCGGCCGGATCGCCTCGTCCTGCGCCTCAGCCGCAACCTGCAACAGGGGGGCGGCTTTCCTGGGGACGGAACCGTTCTTCACGGCCCGCCTCTCGACGGTCCCGTCGTCTTTCTCGAATCGGGACTGCGTTTCGAAGCCGATGTGCTCCGTGGGCAGAAGACGGGCTTCTTCCTCGACCAGCGCGAGAACCGGAGGCGCGTCGAGGAATTCGCTCGCGGCGCGGAGGTGCTGAACGCCTTCAGCTTCTCCGGCGGCTTCTCCCTCTACGCCGCACGGGGCGGGGCGAAGTCGGTCGTCGACCTCGATCTCAGCGTCCACGCCCTCGCGGCGGCAAAGCGGAATTTCGCGCTCAACCTCGACGATCCGCGCGTCGCCGCCTGCCGCCACGAGACCATCCAGGCGGATGCCTTCCTCTGGCTCGAGCAGGCCAAAGCCGTCTCCTTCGACCTCGTCGTCGTCGATCCGCCCTCGCTCGCCAAGCGCGAGGCCGAGCGCGGCCGCGCCATCCAGGCCTACGCGAAGCTCAATGCCGCCGCCCTCCGCCTCCTCCGTCCGCGCGGCATTCTCGTGGCCGCCTCCTGCTCGGCGCATGTCAACGAGGAGGAGTTCTTCGGCGCGGTGCGGACGGCGGCAAGAGGCTCGGGTCGGCGTTTCGAGGAGCTGGAAACCTCCTCCCACGCCCCCGACCATCTCGCGACTTTTCCCGAGGCGCAGTATTTGAAGTGTGTGTTTGTCAGGATTGGTTGAGGGGATGCTTTCATGCTCCTGCCTCATTCATCATGCTCCTACTCAAAACCCGACGAGTAAGAGTAAGGAGATAAGAGGATGAGTAGGAGATAAGAAGCAAGCCCCATCTCACCAGTGCATTTATTTCCGAGGCAACAAGCGGTCTCAGAACGTCTCCACGGGATCCACACTCTCCGGCAGCCCGTAGGGGTCGTCGGGATCGGGATCGCCTTCGAGCAGGGGAAAGGCGGCGAGTTCCTCGACTTCCTCCGATACGGCTTCCGCCACCGGGGTGGCGGCGGGCGCTTCGACGGCGGGCTTGGACTTCTCCTTCTTTCCTTTCTTCGCCTTTCCTTCCGGTTTTTCGGACGCTGGGGCCGGGGCCGGCGCGGCCTGCGGCTGGCGTCCGATCGCGAGGCTGGTGTCGGGGAACTCCAGGATATAGCCCTCGGCGGTGAGCCAGCGCAGATCCTTCAGCACGGCGCGGGCCGCGTCGGACCATTCGGGCGACTCCTCGATGGCGGGACCTTCTGGCCTCTTGAAGCCGGGCACGAGGGCTTCGAGCAAGCCGGCGACGGTCGCCTTCGGCTCGTTCTTCACGAACTCGACGATGGCACGGATCGCGTCGGTGAGGTTGGCGCTGCCGTCGAGCGCCTTGGGGCGGACGGCGGAGACATGGAGCGACTTCTTGCCGCGCTTGAAGAACTTCAGCCCGTTTCGCTCGAATTCCTGGCAGAGCGATTGGATCAGGGGCAGGGGGAAGCCGCGACGCAGCTTTTCGGTCTCCTGCCGGAGGTGGGCGAGCAGCCCGTGGGAGAGAAGGCGGCCCTGGACGTTTCCGGGGACGACGGCGACGGAGGTCTCGACGATGGCTTCGTGGGAGAAGTGCTCGCGGAAGTGCCGGGCGACTTCGTCCATGGATTTCAGGACAAGGCCTTCGACGGTCTGCGGCGCGGGTGCCTCCACGGCGGCTTCGGCTTCGGGCTCGGTCGCTTCGGGTGCGGATTCCTCGGAGGCGGCCGGCTCTTCTGCCGGGGATTCGTCGGCTGCGGTTTCCACGTCGGTGGCCGGTGCGTCGGCGGCTTCGTCGAGGGCAGCCTCGGACGGTGTCTCTTCGGGGGCCTCCGCGGGAGCGGCCTCGTCCGCTGGGATCTCGAAAGAGGGTTCGTCGGCGGGCTTGACCCTGTATTGCCGGATGCGGCTGACTTGCTCCTTCCACTTTTCGAGAATCTCCTCGCCGCTCTCCATGCGGATGCGGGATTTGAAGCGCTCGAGGGACCAGTCGGAGAAACGCTCGCGATGGAGGCGGGCGATGTTGCGCTGGTATTCGTGATGGTTCGGCGGGCCGAGGACGGTGCCGCTCATGCCGCAGACGGCGATCACGGCGAAGTTGCCGGCGGGCGGATCGACCTGAATGTCCTCGGCGGTGTAGTAGACTCCGAAGGCGGGACCGGAAAGCAGGTGCGAGACGGCCTCCTCGCGCGTGAGCCAGAGCGATCCATCGGCGAGGCACTGGTGGAGCCTCGCCGGGTCGGTGGCGGTGAAGCGGACGCGGTAGCGCTCGCGGGCCTCGAGGATCATCTTCGCGAGATCGGCGAGGGGAAAGGAGCGGAAGGTCTCGCGGATGTGGCGGACGAGCCCCTCGATGGCCGGTCCCGAGGGTTCGATGGAGGCCACGACGCCTGCGGCGGCCCGCTCCTCGCGAGGATGGTCGCGGCGGTCTCGGTCTCGGTCCGGTCCAGAACGCCGGTCGCCGCGTCCTCCGCCTTCGCGGCGATCGCCGCGGGGACGGTCTTGGCGCGGGCGGTCGCGGTCTCCCCGCTCGAAGCGGCCTCCGCGGTCGCCGAAGTCGCGGCGCTCGCCCCTTCCTCCGAAGTTGCCGCGCCGTTCTCCGTCGCGCGGACCTCCGCCGCGCCGGTCGTCGCGTCTGCCGCCACCGCCACCGCCGCGACGATCACGCCGGCCGTCGTCTTCGGCGAAGCGCTTCGCGAAGTCCTGCTGGGGTTCGCGCGGCTTCTCCTGCGCCCAGTCGGGCATCAGGTCGCGGGCGGAGAATTCGAGGGGCTGTTCTTCTTCGCTCATGGTCGAGGAGAGGGAGGCGGGAGAGTCGCCGCGAAGGGCGGGTCACGCCAGCGCAATTTTCAATGCCTCGCAGGCGGCCTCGGCGGTCCTGGCGATGTCGCCCTCGCCGTGGGAGAGGGAGATGAAGCCGGCCTCGTACTGGGAGGGGGCGAAGTAGACGCCGCGGTCGAGGGCGGCCCAGAAGAATTTGCGGAAGGCCTCGAAATCGCATTGCTTCACATCGTCGACGTTGTCGATCGTTCCTTCGCGGAAGAAGAGGCAGAACATCGAGCCGATCCGGTGGAAGGCGAGGTCCCGCCCGAGCTCCTTCAGCGTCGAGCGCACGGCCTCCTCGAAGGTCCGTCCGATCGTCTCGAGCCGGTTCCATCCGTCGAGCCGCTCCATCTCCCTGAGCTGGGCGAGGCCGGCGGCGAGGGCGAGGGGATTCCCCGAAAGGGTGCCCGCCTGGTAGACCGGGCCGAGCGGGGCGAGCTGGTCCATGATCTCCGTCTTTCCTCCGAAGGCCCCCACGGGCAGGCCGCCGCCGATGACCTTGCCCATGGCGGTGAGGTCTGGCGTGATCCCGACGAGCTCCTGCACCCCGCCCTTGGCCACGCGGAAGCCGGTCATGACCTCGTCGAAGATCAGGACCGTTCCATGCTTCGCGGTGAGGTCGCGGAGGAGCTGGAGGTAGCCCTCCTTCGGAAAGACGAGGCCCGCGTTCGCCGGGACCGGCTCGAGGATGAGGGCGGCGATCTCGTGTCCTTGCTCGGCGAAGACCTGCTCGATGAGCTCGGGGCGGTTGAAGGGAACGGTGATCGTCAGCTTCGCGAAATCGGCGGGGACGCCGGCGCTGTCGGGCTTGCCGAAGGTGAGGGCGCCGCTGCCCGCCGCGACGAGGAGGGAATCGACGTGGCCGTGGTAGCAGCCCTCGAACTTCACGATCTTGTCGCGCCCGGTGAAGCCGCGGGCGAGGCGGATCGCGCTCATCGTCGCCTCGGTGCCGCTGTTGACCATGCGCACCTTCTCGACCGAGGGCACGTAGTCGCGGATGGTGCGCGCCATCTCGACCTCGTGGCGGTTGGGGATGCCGAAGCTGACTCCCTCCTTCGCCGCCTGGGTCACCGCGTCGATCACGACCGAGGGCGCATGTCCGAGAATGGCCGGTCCCCAGGTGCCGACGTAGTCGATCATCTCATTGCCGTCGACATCCCAGATGCGGCAGCCGCGGGCGCGCTGCACGAAGAAGGGATCGCCATCGACGTTGCGGAAGGCTCGCACCGGCGAGTTGACTCCGCCGGGGATGACTTCCTTGGCGGCGCTGAAGAGTTTCGAGGAAAGGGAGCGGTCTGGCATGGACCGGGAATGAATCGCGTGGCGGAGCTTCCGTCAACTGACGGGTCGCGAGCCGTGGCTTCAAAGTGGCCCGGCTTTTGCCTCCGGCTAAGCTGGGTTCTCCCGAGCGGAGCAAGCCCGGCGGGAACCCGGGTTACGCGGAGCGAAAACCCGGGCCACTTGGCCACGCTTGGGCGGATCCTTTATTCCCAGTCCGACTCCTCCTCGAAGGAGACGCCCTCGTAGAGATCGGCGAGGGAAAGGGTCACGCCGATTTCGGGCAGGTCGATGACGGCTTCGGGACCGAGGGCGACTTCGCGGCGGAAGTCGCCGTCGGGAGAGCGGCGGAACACCTGCGCGGCCATCTCGTTCGATTCGACGACGAGATAGGCGGCGAGCGTGGGAAGGCCGAGGTAGGCGTCCTTCTTCTCCCCGAGGTCGATTCGGCGGGTGGAGGGGGAGGTCACTTCGAGGATGACGGCCGGGGCGTCCTGGAAGGTGTCGTCCGGGGGATTCGGATGGCAGACGACGAAGGCGTCGGGATAGTAGAAACGAATGCCATGGAAGAGGCGGATGCGGACCTTGGTGTCGCTGTTGCAGGGTTTGCAGGGACGACCGCGGAGTTGGGAGTAGAGTTGGCCGAAGGCATTTCCCGCGATGTCGTTGTGAACGTTCCGTGCTCCGGACATCGCATAGACCACTCCGTCGCGGTATTCGTGCTTCACTTCGGAAATCTCCTCCCCGGCGAGGTAGTCCTCGACCGTGACCAAGTGCCATTTTTCCGCTGCCGACATGGGCGCAAGATAGATGCGGACGGGGGGCGAATCAAGGGAGCAAGAGTTTCTCAACGTCCAGCGACGCGCTATTTTTTCTGCCGCGGATTTCAGTTTTCAGTGGTCAGCAGCTCTGAACCCTGAACACTGCCAAACTGAAAACGATTATGAACGTCCACCATCTCGAGCTGTTCTACTACGTGGCCAAGCACGAGGGCATCACTGAGGCGGTGCGCAAGATGCCCTACGGCATCCAGCAGCCGGCGGTTAGCGGGCAGATCCTGCAGCTCGAGACCTATCTCGGGGTGAAGCTCTTCCAACGCCGCCCTTTCGCTTTGACGCCGGCAGGGGAGGAACTCTACGACTTCATCCATCCCTTCTTCTC
>CAYSZN010000077.1:0-3357 GCA_964435425.1 uncultured Akkermansia sp.
GCCCGCCGGATCCATCCGGCGGATTCCTTCGAAGGGAGTGATTTCACCGGACATATGTTTATATGAACATAATTCCAGAAACTTGGCTGCAACGCAAGCCCTTTTCGAACCTCTCGTCGCCAACATCAGGCGAGGATCTCCCTGGCGACCTTCCCGTGGACGTCGGTGAGGCGGAAGTCGCGTCCGGCGTGGCGGTAGGTGAGGCGCTCGTGGTCGATCCCTAGCAAATGCAGAATCGTGGCGTGCAGGTCGTGGACATGCAGCCGCTTCTCCACCGCCTTGAAGCCGAAGTCGTCGGTCGATCCGTAGGACATGCCGCCGCGCACGCCGCCTCCGGCCATCCACATGGTGAAGCCGTGGGGATTGTGGTCGCGACCGTTGCCGTTCTCGGTCACGGGAGTGCGGCCGAACTCGCCTCCCCAGATCACGAGGGTGTCCTCGAGGAGACCGCGCTGCTTCAAATCCTCCAGCAGCGCGGCGATGGGGCGGTCGATGTCGGCGGCGAGCTTTCGGGTCTGCTCGTCGTGCTTGCTGTGCGTGTCCCAAGGCTGGCCGTTGCCGTAGTAGACCTGGACGAAGCGCACGCCGCGCTCCGAAAGCCGCCGGGCGAGGAGGCAGCCGTTCGCGAAATGGCCCTCGCCGTAGGCTTCGCGGATCGTCTGCGGCTCCTTGGAGAGATCGAAGGCCTCGCTCGCCTCGAACTGCATGCGGAATGCCGTCTCCATCGCCTCGATGCGCCCTTCGAGGACGGGATCGGTCCCGCCCCGGGCGGCGAGATGCTCGCGGTTCAGGGCGGCGGCGAGGTCGAGCTGGCGGCGCTGGGCGGGGACATCGGGCTCGGGATGGCTCAGCCAGGGGATCATCCGGTCGGGCTCGAGCTTGGAATGGTTGATGTAGACGCCCTGATGCTGCGGCGGCAGAAAGGCGCTGTGCCAGAGCTCGGAGAAGCGGACGGGACGCCCCGGACAGAGGACGAGGTAGGAGGGCAGGTTGCGGTTCTCCGATCCGAGCCCGTAGGACATCCACGCTCCCAGGCTGGGCGCCTTGGGCGTCATGCTCCCGCTGTTCATGAGAAAGAGGGCGGGGCCGTGGTTCGGATTGTCCGTGTAGCAGGAGTTGAGCACGCAGAGATCGTCGGCATGGCGCGCCGTGAGAGGGAGCAGCTCGCTGACGGACAGCCCGCTTTTGCCATGGTTCCGGTAGGCGAAGGGAGCGGCCATGAGCCCTCCGGTGGGGCGCTCGGTCCGCAGGTCGGCCCCCGGCGGGCGCTGGCCCTGGTATTTGGTCAGGGCGGGCTTGGGATCGAAGAAGTCGGGACCGAAGGGGCCGCCGTTCATGAAGAGGTGGATGACGCGCTTCGCCCGGGGGGCAAAGTGGACGCCGCCTCCGAGACTGCCCGCCGCGTCGAGGGCGGAGAGGAATCCGAGCGTGCCGAGGCCTCCGCCGAAGCGCTTCAGGGCGGTGCGCCGGTCGATGGGGTTCGGCAGGGAGGATCGGAACATCGGAGTCAGTCGAGGTGGAGGAATTCGTTCGAGGTCAGCAGCACCTGGGCGTAGCGCTCCCACGAGCCTCCCTCGGCGAGAAAGGCGAGACCGAGCCCGCGTTCGGAGGCGGTCGGCTCGCGCTGGAAGAGCTGCCGGTAGGCGTGGCCGATGCGCTCCCCGTCGCCGCCCTCCCGCTCCGCGAGAGCCTCGGCGAGATGCCGGGCGCGCGCGATGACGAAAGGCCCGTTCAGGGAGAAAAGCTGCTGCAGGGGCGTGGCCGTCTCGGTGCGGCCCGGGCTGTGGGCGACGGGATCGGGAAAATCGTTCACCCGCAGCATCTCGTCGAGCTCGCGGCGCTTCACCCGTCCGTAGAGGGTCCGCCGCGTCGCCGCAGGGTCGCCGAGGTCGAAGGGCTCGCCGCCCATCGCGGCATCGAGCTCGCCGGTCGCCGCGAGCATCGCGTCGCGCCATGACTCGGCGTCGAGACGGCGGTGCGGCATGTGCGAATGGAGCCGCCCCTGCGGATCGCGGGCCGCCGCCTCGGACGGAACCACGGAGCGCTGCCGCCAGGTCGCCGAGTTCAGAATCTCCCGGTGGAGCCACTTGAGCGACCAGCCATGGGCGACGAAGCGTGCCGCGAGGTCGTCGAGGAGCGCGGGATGGCTGGGGAGCTCGCCGGCGGGACCGAACTCGCTCGGCGTGGCCACGAGGCCCCGGCCGAAATGCTGGAGCCAGACCCGGTTCACGATGACGCGGGCGGAGAGAGGGGCGGCCTCCTCGACGATCGCCTGCGCCAGCCCGAGGCGTCCACTGCCCTGGTCGAGCGAACGCGGGGAGCCGCCGGGGAGAGGAAAGGCCGCGAGGAAGCGCCGCGGCACGACCGCTCCGGGGGAGTTCGGATCGCCGCGCCGATGCATGGGCAGATCCTGCGCCATGCCCGCGACGAACTCGAGCTTCGTCCCGTGCTCGTCGCCGTCCTTGGGCTTCACGAAGAGGGCCGCCTCGGCGACGGCGGGCGCGGTGGCGGTATGGTATTTCGGCGTGCCCGCCCGGACCGACTCGATCTCCACCGCGATCGCCCCGAGCTGCTCCTTCAGATCGTCGGGAGCCGGCTTGGCCTTCTTCAGGGCATCGCGCTTTTCCTCCAGCGACTTCACCTTTGCCCGCGCCACCCTCACAGGTTCCCAAAGCGCGTCGTCCACGACGGGACGGTCGACGATCTGCACGCTCGCGAAGACCCCGGCGAGGGCGTAGTAGTCCTCCGCCGAGACAGGGTCGGACTTGTGGTCGTGGCAGCGCGCGCAGCCGAGGGTCAGGCCGAGGAAGGTGCGCCCGACCACGTCCATGCGCTCCTCCCACTCCTCCGCGACGGTGACGCCGATGATCTCGGGAGGAAGCTGCAGCTCCTTCCAGTAGCTCGGGCTGAGGCCGAGGAAGCCGAGCGCGGCGTTGTCCTCGGGACGCGTGCCGGGCAGGAGGTCATTGGCCAACTGGTGGAGGACAAAGCGGTCGTAGGGCAGGTCGCGGTTGAGGGCGTCCACGACCCAGTCGCGGTAGAGCCAGGCGGGGCTCTTCGCGTCGCTCCAGGATTCCGTGACATCGGCGTAGCGGGCAAGGTCGAGCCAGTGCCGTCCCCAGCGCTCGCCGTAGTGGGGCGAGGCCAGGTGCCGGTCGACGAGAGCGGACCATTCGAGCCCCTCGTCCGACGCCCCCGGCGGCAATCCGACGAGGTCGAAGGAGAGCCGCCGCCGCAGGATCCCCGCCTCGGCCTCGGGCGCGGGGGAAAGCCCGGCCTTCTCGAGTTCGGCCAGGATGAAATGGTCGATGCGGTTGCGCGGCCGCGGACCGTAACGCAGGTCGAGCAGAGCCGGAT
>CAYSZN010000077.1:3367-8946 GCA_964435425.1 uncultured Akkermansia sp.
CCCTCACCTCTGGAAGGGCCTGCTCGCGGAGAGGATGGAAGGACCAGGGAAGATCGAAGGGCACCTCCGCAACGAGCCCCGGACATGGGGCAAGGAAGAGGGCGAGGAAGCCGGATCGGATCCAGCGGCTGGCACGGGCGGTCTCCACAGTGGAATAGGATGCGGGAGAACCAGCGCAGCGCCAAGAGACGCAGTTGCGCCCGGAACCTGCCCCGTCGCTTTCCTCATCGGCAAGTCAAAATTCGGTTGCCGGAGAGTCTTCGCCCCGGCTAGGTTCGTTCTCGCCCTCCCCGACCATGGCCAAACACCCCCAACCGAGAACGAAGCGGCCCAAGACCGCCTCCCCCGTCGCCGTAGTCGCGCTCTGCGGCCGCGCCGAAAACGGAGAGAGCCGCCCCTGGCTCGTGGAGGGGGCGGACGGCCACTTCTACTTCCTCAAGCGCGACAACGTGCCGCGCGACCGGCTCGCCATGGACTATCTGATGAGCCGCCTCGCCGAAGAATGCGGCCTGCCCGTGCCTCCGGTGCGCCTGCTCGAGCTGCCCTCCGCGCTGCTCTCCCACAGCGCCCTCGAGGAAGCGGCCTCGCTCACTCCGGGTCTCGCCTTCGGCTCCCTGCGCGTGCCCTTCGCCGAGGAGATCCGCTCGGGCCATCTCCGCGCCATCGCCGAGGAGACGAAGCTGCGCTGCCTCTGCTTCGACTGGTGGACGCGCAATCCCGACCGCCAGCTCGACCGGATCGGCGGCGATCCCAACGCGCTCTGGGATCCCGTCCTGCAGCAGGTCCTGCTGATCGACCACGACCGCTGCCTCGATCCCGGGTTCGACCCCGTCGCCTTCCGGCGCGGCCATCTCTTCCGCGATGCGATCCCCTTTCTCGAAAAGGCCTTCCTCGCGAAATGGCGCCGACGCTTCGAGTCGTCCATCTACCATCTCACGAACATCTGGGACGAGATGCCCGAGGAATGGCGCAAGGGCCCGAGGCGGAAGAACCTGCTCTCCTACACCCGGCAGGACATCGAGGCGCGCCTCATCAAGCCGAAGCTGCCCGCAGACGGTCTGCTCGCCGGCTGAACCCTCTTCGATCCCGCTATGAACCTGATCCTCAACTACGCCGCGATCGGCTTCCGCCCCTACCCGGAACTGGGGGAATACGTCAACGTGGGCATCGTCGCGGTCGAGGCGAGGAGCCGCTACCTTGGCTACCGGCTCGTCTCGCCGCAGCGCACCCGCCGCGTCTCGGCCTGCTTTCCCCAGTTCGACCTCGGCCTCTACCGGGCCGGGCTGAAGCGGCTCGAAAGCGAGCTCTCCGCCCTCGCCATCGAGACGAACCACTGGACCGACGACGCCCGCCAGGTCGCGAAAAACCATCCGGCCCAGGGCGACTTCCTCATCGGCGAGGAGGATGACCTCTTCGGCAAGCTCGCCGCCCCGTCGGGATCCGCCTTCTTCTACGCCGCCCGCGGCACTCGTCTCTGCGAGGACATGGACGCCGCCATCGCCGCGCTCTACGACCGCTACGTGGAGCACCGCCACCTCACCCAGGCGGACTACGAGGAGAAGCAGCTGACCCGCGACATCCGCCGACTGCTCCAGACCCAGCGCCTCGGACGCCTCTACCGCGAGGCGTCCTGGGTCGGTACCGACGCCTACCACGTCGGCATCCCGCTCGCCTTCACCCCGCAGGGCTCGGAGATCCCGGAGAAGGCGATCAAACCCCTCAACCTCGCCCGCAGCACCCCCACGCCGATCTACACCTACGGCGACGAATGGATCGCGAAAGTGGCCCGCCTCAAGCGCGTCGGCTGTCTCCCCGAGGAGTTCCTCTTCGTCGTCAAGATGCCCGACGGCGAGGACGAGCGCGCCGCCGCCGAGGAGATCTGCGAGGGACTCGTCCGCGAAGGCGTCCAGGTCGCCGACATCGAGGACACCGCCTCGATCCTCGCCTTCGCGAAGATCGAGGAGCAGCGCGAGCTGAAGCTGACGGCGTAGGGAGGGAAATCCGAAATCCGAATGCCCCCTTTGCTGGACCGCTGATCTTCGCTGATTGCCGCTGATCATTTTGGCACAGAGGAAATCTTTCTACCCAAAAATCTTTTTGCCCCATTCCGTCGCGACAGAGGGAAGGGCAAAAAGATGGGAGGAGGGAACCAGACGCCCGGATTGCGAAAGGTGCCTACGGAAAGCACGAAAAATACTGAAACCAGCGAACTGGAACGCTTTTCCCATTCACCAAAAACGCAGACCTCAAGCACAGGCCATCCCATCCGACTTCCGTGCTTTCCGAATCTTCCGTAGGCCCCCTTCCCATATGTTGCAGTCGGAAGCCTCAGCGAAGATCAGCGGTCCAGCAAAGGGGGCATTCGGATTTCGAGTTTCGAGCTTCGGATTTTTATCACCTCTCGAATCGGTCGAGCAACTCCAGCTCCAGCATCGCGTTCCGTTGCAGCAGGATCGATTCGCGCGTCGTTTTCGCGCGGTCGTTCGCTCCGTATTCGACGTCGAGGCTCACGAGCATGGGCTGGACCTCGAGACGGACGATGCGGAAGACGGGCTCGATCTTCGTGCGGAAGAAGCAGTGCAGGGGCACGTCGCCGTGGTTCGCGTTCCAGAGGATCTGGGCCGGAGGAAAGCCCTCGATCTCGCCGAGCACGGCGAGAATCTCGCGGAGACGGGCGGGGCCATGCTTCTTCGACAGCTTCCGGGCGGCCGCGTAGTTGCGGAGACGCTCGAGATAGGAGGTCCTCGGATGGCGATGCGCCTCCTCCATCTCCGCGATCAGCTCCCTCGCATGGACGGCGAGGGAGGCGTGCAGCTCCTCGCGGCTGATCTCGCCGCGCTCGAACTGGCGGAACAACTGCGGCGGCGTGGGATGGCGGGCGAAGTTCACACCAGTGGAGGCAGCCAAGGTCCGCGAAGAGGAATCAGCGACGGTTCCGCTTGAAGATTCTCTGGATGAGACCACCACCGCCACCCTGCTGCTGGCGCGGCGGCTGGGCGACCTGCTCCTGCACCGGCACGGTCTCCCCGAGGGCGCCTTCCCCGGCGGAGTCCTCGCCTTCGCGGAAGATGGAGGTCACGGGCTGGTGGTCGCGGTAGGACCCCTGCTCGGTCTCCTCGCCATCCTCTCCGGCGAGCGACTCGGCGCGGGCACGGACCTTGTTGTAGTTCTCCTCGTTGAGATAGCGGTCTAGGAAGGCGCCGACGATGGGAGCGGACTGCTTGCCACCGCTGACGACCTCGCCGGGATCGCCCTCGTAGATCACCGCGTAGGAGTAGACCGGATTCTTCGCGGGGAAATAGCCCGCGAACCAGGAGATGTTCTGCTTCAGCGCGACGTTCCACTGCCCCGTGCCCGTCTTGCCGGCCACGGTGATCTTGTGGTAGGCCTGCTTGCCGGTGCCGTTGCCCGCATTGACGACGTCGTAGAGGCCCCGCCGCACCGCGCGGAGGGCGTAGTCGTCGACGTTCAGGTTGCCGACCGTCTCCACGGGGAAGGTACGCTCGATCTCGTGGTTGAGATCCTGGACCTGGAGGACGAGGCGGGGCTTCACCACCTGCTTCCCGTTGCCCACGCCGGCCATCATGCGGGCGACCTGGATGGGCGTCACCTCGACCTTGCCCTGACCGATACTCATCACCGCCTCCTCGCCGTCGGACATGAGATAGCCGTATTTGTCGACCCAGTAGCGGTTGCTGGGGATGAAGCCGCTGGCCTCGCGCAGGGGGAGGCCTGTCTTGTCGCCGAGACCGAGACGGGTCGCCATGTAGCTCATCGAGTCGGCCCCGGCCCGCGACGAGACCGCGTAGAACCAGGTGTTGCACGACCGCGTCAGCGCGCCGACGACGTTCATCGAGCCCTCGCCCTTCGTGTTCCAGTTCCTCATCACCACGTTGCCGACCTTCCAAGCATTCGGGCAGGGATAGAGGTCGTTCGCCGAGATGTAGCCACTCTCGAGGAAGCCGAGGGCGGCGACCACCTTGAAGGTCGAGGCCGCCGGATAGGTGCCGCGGAAGGCGCGGGGATACATCGGCTTGGCGGGATCGTTGGCGAGGGCCGAGTAGTTCGCCTGGCTGATCGCGGGGATGAACAGATTCGGATCGAACTGGGGATAGCTCGCCATCGCCATGATGTCCCCGTTGTGGACGTCCATGACGACCATGGCCCCGCGCTTCACCTTCGCGGCCAGCAGCTCCTCGCAGATCTTCTGCATCTCGAGGTCTATGGAGGTGACGACGTTGAAGCCCGGACGCGGGCGCGAGAGGACCTCCTCCTTCACCTTCGTGCCGTCGGCCTCGAAGAGGACATTGACCCGTCCGGGGGTGCCCTTCAGTTCCGCCTCGAAGGACTGCTCCAGCCCGTCGACCCCGATGGCCTGGCCCCAGAGGTCCTCGTCGTTGATGATCGGCCCGGTGAGGCGCGGCGGGCGCTTGCCCACGTAGCCGACGACGTGCGAGAGGGTGCTGCCCTGCGGATAGTGGCGCAGGTAGACCGGCTGCAGGGTCAGGCCCTCCATCTTCTGCCGGGTCAGCTCGTCCACCTCGCTCTCGGTGAGGACGCTGGAGAAGACGAGCGGCACCCAGCGGCGCTCGCGGTAGTGCTCGATCACCGCCTTGCCCGAAAGGTCCCAGTCGGTCCCGAGGATGTTGTTGACGTGGACCATGCGCTCCCCCGCGTAGCGCAGGACCTCGGCATCGGGTACCTCGGACCCGAGGAAGGGGAAGGTGATCGCCGCGTAGTGGACCACCTTGTTCTGGGCCAGAGGGTAGCCGTTCCGGTCGAGGAGCTGGCCGCGCGGCGCTGGGACGGAAAAGGTGAAGGTGCGCGCCTCGGTACGGGTGCTCAGCGAGGAGCCGACCCGGTCCGGCTTCTCCGGCGGAGCCTGGGCTCTCACCTCGCTGGCGGTCACCGGCGCCTCGGTCACATCGACGCCGAGATCGTCCATCTTCTTCAGGGTGGAATCCTTCTCGTCGACCTTCTCCTCGACGTCGGCCTCGGTCGCCACGGGCTCGGCCCGCAGCATCGCGGGCTGGTCCTCCTGCAGCTCCTGCGGGATCTCCACCGCGCCGGCGTCGTCCTCGTTCAACGGCATCGCCCGGATCGGCTCCGATGGTGCCGGCGCAGGCGCGTCCTCGAAGCGGGGGATCGCCTGCATGTCCGGCTCGATCTCCTCGGGGCGCGGCTCCTGGGTGACGATGCCGCTGTCGATCCCCGGAAAATTGTATTGCTGCGCCCGGCCCGGAAGCAGGAACGCGGCCGCTCCAACGAGAACCAGAGCGCAGATCGGGAGGCGCAGGGGAGAGATCATTTCGGGAAAGGAATCGGCTCGCGACAAAATCGTCCTCCCACCATATCACGGAAAGCGGATGGGTCACCTGCGGAATACGCCCTTTTGCCCGATGTTCTTTCAGGGAATCGGGCGTTTTTTGGGGGCAAGGAGGGGGACGTTCCCAAGTCCCCTCGAAACCAAACGGGACTTGGAAAGTCCCGCTCCTTGGGGGTTCCGTTCGCTTCGCTCACTCCGGCTCCACGACGATGCGGAAGCCGTAGTAGTTGTTGTGAGCCGAGGGAAAATCGCT
>CAYSZN010000077.1:8956-9501 GCA_964435425.1 uncultured Akkermansia sp.
AAACGGGACTTGGAAAGTCCCGCTCCTTGGGGGTTCCGTGCGAGCCGGAGAATGGATCCAAAATCCGAATTTTCGGCTTCCGGTCCCTGCTTCCAGCTCCTACCATGCCTGTGTGGACACCGACCACATCTTCCACGAGCTCTTCCGCGACCATCCCGAATGGCTGCGCGAGCTCACCGGCCTGCCCCTGCCCGAGGGATGCAGGGGATCGTCCCTGACCCTGAAGCAGCTCGAGATCCGCTGCGACCTCCTCCTCGAGCCCGTCGATCCTTCCGATCCCTGCTACCTCGTCGAGTTCCAGCTCTACCACGACCACTCCATCTTCAACCGGATCGGGCTGGGCTGCTTGCTTCTCTGGAAGCAGCTCAACCCGAGCCGGGACTGCCGGCGTCGCGACTTCCGCCCCCGCGAGGTCCGGGCCGTCGTGATCTTCGGCTCGCGCACCGAGCTGCCTTCCAGCCACGGCGGCTTTCCGTCCACCTGCGTCCTCTTCCTGGACGAGCTGCTCGAGTCTCTGGAGACCCGGCATCCCGACTCGCCCCTGC
>CAYSZN010000077.1:9511-9878 GCA_964435425.1 uncultured Akkermansia sp.
GAAAAAGGGGCGGCGGGGTATTATGATCGCATCAGGCGCTGCGGCGACCTGCCGGACGAGGATCGCGAAATCTTCGTCGGGATTTTTCTCAATCTGCTGCTGCAGCGCTTCAAAACCAAGACCCACGAGGAAATCCAAAAGATGATCGCCGAACTGACACCACTGCACAAGACCCGGGCCGGGCAGGATCTGATCCGGAAAAGCCGTGAAGAGGGCATCGAGGTTGGCCAGCGGGCCGACATCCTCGAAGCTCTGGAAATCCGTTTCGGGACGGTGCCCGAGGGCCTCCGCGAGGCGGTGGAAACGGCGGGCGGACAGGAGCGCCAGCGCGAACTCCTCCAGCGTCGCCGAGAGGATCGCCGCACGG
>CAYSZN010000078.1:0-9860 GCA_964435425.1 uncultured Akkermansia sp.
TTCCGAGCTGGACGAACTGGCCCCCTCCGGTGATGGCCGAGGAACTGAAGTCGACCCCCTGGGTGACGGTGTTGCTCCGCTCGATGAGGAAGATGCCGCCCGAGGCGATGCTGATCGTGCTGTCGGCGGAGAGCGAGGCGGTGGTGCCGCCGTTGCCGAGCCGGATCTGGCCGCCGTCGATCACCGTGGCACCGGTGTAGGTGTTCGCGCCGGTGAGAAAGAGCCGTCCCGTCCCTGTCTTGACAAGTCCCAGGGTCCCCGTGCCTCCGTCCCGGATCGTCCCGGCGAAGAGCGTGTCCACGTTGCTGCCGGTCGTCAGGACGGCGTTGGCCGACGCCCCGTTCTCGACCACCGAGCCGGCCACGCCGGTGAGCGACGCGATCGTGTTGTCGAAGCCGTTGAGCCGGAGCGTGCCGGCGGATCCCAGATTGTGGGCGGAGCTGGCGCTGAAAGTGTCCGCCGCCCCGGCCTCCAGCACGCCGGCTTGGATCGCGGTCGTGCCCGTGTAGCTGTTCGCGCCACTGAGGCGGAGGGTGCCGCCGCCGGCCAAGGTCCATCCGGCGCCGCCGGTGATCGCGCTCTCGATCTCGGCGGACACGCCCGGGTCCACCGTGACCGTCGGCGTCGGTCCGGCGAAGGAGAGCGCCCCGCCGCTGAGGGTGTAGCCGCTGCGCTGGAAGGAAAGGTGGCTCACCCCGATGGTCCCGTCCAGGGTGACCGTGGAGGCCGTCGGAGCGGGGCCGGTGAAAACCGCGGTGAAGCCGGTGCCCGGGGTAGGCCAGGGCACAAGCGTCGTCCCGTTCCACCAGTTCGCGGTCGTGCCGTCCCAGATCCCGGTGCCGCCGAGGCCGGCCCCGGTGCCGGTGTCGTTCCCGGTGGAATTTTCATCCGAATCCCAGTGGAGAGTCTGGGCCGCCAGCGGGCTCAAGGTGCCTAGGCCGACGAGGAAGGGAAGGACGAGATGGATCCGGCAGAGCTTCATGAGGTCGGGATCGGGCGGTTTTCGGATCGGAGCGGTGGGCGGATCCCCTTTCCGGAGTTTCAGGGCCGGAACCCGCGAAGGCGAACGTCGGCAGTTCGTGGTTCTCGCCGCCCGGTCCGAGGTCTCAATGTTCAGTTATATATCTATGCACGGATTGCTCTGGAACCGAGAGACTTGCGCAAAGTCAAAGCAGTTTTCCACCATGCTGTCAATCTATCTCCACCCTGAATAGTGCCTTTTAAGTAATTGTACTTATTCCTCATTTGTACTTATTCCCCATTGGAAGAAACGGCACGGAGACCAGGCATGTCCTCGACGAAGCTGGGACGGCGACCCGTTTCAGCGCGAAGCGCGGCAGGGACGCACCGCCGGGGCGTCCCTGCCAGTGCTCGCGCGTTCCTGCTACGCTTCGCCATCGGGAAGGACCGGACGCAGCTTGGAGCGGTAGAACTTCCGCTCCACCTCCAGGAGCCGCGGCCATCGCACGAGACGGGCGGCGGCGGCGGCCTCGGTCTCCAGTCCGTTGGCGAGGAGGGTCATCGCGAGGATGGCGCGGTCGGCATCGCCGAGACGCTGCCAGCCCAGCCCCTCGCGCTCGTCGGTCCGGAAGAGCGCGAGAGCCGCCTCGGCCTTGCCCGACGCCAGGTAGACCAAGGCGAGGGTGGTGCGCATGGCATCGTTCCCCGGCTGGCCGCGATGGAGCATCTCCGCGACGCGGACCGGATCTCCCTCCTCGGCGAAGGACTGATCGTCGAGGACGGCGATCAGGTAGATGGCGTTGTTGAGCAGCTCGGGATTCTCGGCCTCCGCCCGGAGAAGCCGGCGGGTCACGGTGAGGAGCTCGGCGGGACGGTTCCTCTCGATGAGATAGGAGATGAGCCAACGGACCTCGGTGGAGGGCGGCATGATGCCGCGGGGATGGCGGCAGGCGGCGACGAGGGCCTCGGCGGCGACGTCCAGCTCCCCTTCCTTCTCGGCGAAGCGGGCAAGGTTCAGGTAGCGGTTCTCGGCCATGTCCCTGCCGGCCTCGAGCAGCGCCTCCTGCCAGGCCGCGACCTCGTGGGACCGGTTCCCCAGCCGCCTCGCGACCGAGGCCTTGAGGATGAGCAGCCCCATGCGGTCGACGAGCCGCGGTGGAAACTGCAGAAGGGCGAGCGCCTCCTCGAGCCGGTCGCTTTCGGCGAGGGCCCGCACCCGGGTCTGGTAGGCGATGTCGCTGCGGTAGGCCTGGATCTCGTCGAGGAATCCGAGGATGACGCCGTGCTCGCGCAGCGACATCAGCCACAGACAGAGGTCGTCGAGGTCGTCGTCGCGCAGCGCCGCGACGGCCTCCTGGAGATAGCGGTCCTTCCCGGCCGGATCCACGGCGATGCGCAAGTTGTAGGGTAGGATCGCCGGAACGTCGGGACCGGGGACAAGCGTCCCGAGCCGGGAGAGGAAGGCGGAGGCCCCATCCGCCGGGAAGCGCCGGGGATGGCGCTGAGCGATCCGGGTCCAGACCTGGTCCCGGTCCGGAGCGCTGCCCTGCCCGAGCCAGCGGAGAGCGGCCCGGTGCCAGCGGGCGTCCGCCTCCGCTCCGTCGATTCCGCCGAGGGCATCGAGCTGAAGCAGAGCGAAGCGGGGATCGTCCTGGAGCTCCGGGTCCGCCCCGATCTCCTCGTCCACCTTGCGGTTCTCGCCGCGGACGAGGAGATGGCGCAGCCACTCGTAGCGGGCGGGTGGCAGCGACCTCACCTCTTCGGGAAGCTGCTCGAACAGCGCGGAGAAGCGCTGGGGATCGCCGACGTCGTTGAGCGCGGAGAGGCCCGCGATGCGGTCCTCGTCGGTCGCCTCGGGATGGAGGAAGACGGTCATGCCGACGACGAGCAGCCTCGAATCCGAAGCGGCCCGGGAGGCCTCCAGGAGAACCCTCAGGGTCTCGATGCGGTCGGGCTCGAGCCCCAGCGAGGTGATGGCGCGGCTCACGGCGGCCCGTAGCTCGCCGTCGGCCAGCGCCGCCTCCGCCTTCTCCAGATGCCGCGCCGCGTTCCACTCGTTGCCGAAGCGCTTGATGGCGGTGCGCTTCCAATAGGCGATCCCGGCACCCACGAGCAGGAAGACAAGGAAGCCGGCGATGGCCCGCTTCATGGCGGGGCTGGGCGGAAACCAGGTCCTGACCTCCAGGAAGACGATCCTCTTGCGCACCCGCCGCCGCTTCCGGACCGCATTTCCGCGTGGCGGAGCCTCCCCTGCGGAACGCTCCGCAGCACTATCGGAATCGCCAGTGTCGCCGGGAGGGTTCATTTGGTGACCACAAAGAGGCACAAAAGATGCAAAAGTCTGCCTCATTTTGCGTCTTTTGCGCTTCTTGTGGCCAACACCCTCTTGGGTGTCCGCAGTGAAATCCGAAACCAGAAACCAGAAATCCGAACGCTGTCGGACGGGCAGGTTTTGGGTCTGCCGTGTCTCTTTGCGGCCAAATCCTCCTGCGCTCCGAGGATGCACCGGCGGGCACACGGGGGTTGAAAAAGTGCCACGGGGGCGTTTCACTCAGACTTGGCCAGTCCCACGCCCGTGCGCCCGATGACACCTCCCTCCGCCCCAATATGGTCCGCCCTGCACGCATGGGTGGGCTTTGTCCTCGTGGCGACGGTTCCGGCCTGCGCCTACGATGCGCCCGACTTCGCCGCCGACCTCTTCTCCGCGGACGGGATCTTCCTCGCCCCCGACGAGCGATCGGACCTGCTCGAAGCCCTCGCGGCGCTGGCGTCGAACTTCCGGGACAATCCCCGCATCGACGATGGTCTCCGGGAAAAGGCCCTTGCCCTCGCCCTGCGCCTCGATCCCCTCCACCCCCAGGCCCGCGCGGCCCATCGCGACCTGCTTCTCGGCGCATCGCCGCAGGCGGTGCCGTCGTTCGACAGTCCCGGCATGGTCGCGGAGGATCTATGGACCGCCGGCAGGAGCCTCGCCGAGCCTCCCCTCGATCCCGAGGAAAGACGCCTCGCCCCCTTTCTCCTCGAGCTCTCGCTCCTCGTCCATCCCCAGCCGCCGGAGGACCGGCTCGCCGCCTTCGCGGAGATCTGCGGAGACCGCGCACCCGACTGGAGGACATCCGCAGCCCTGAACGCGGACAGCGGCCATCCTTCGGCGGCCCGCGCCCACGACTTGTTCGGAACGGCCCGGATGCTGCTGGCCGCCTTCCAGGAGAAGACCCCTCCGGCAGAACCGGCCGGTCCGATGCCCGCCACCGATCCGGTCCCTGCCACGATGCCGGCTGGAGAGCCCGTCGACGCCATCGTCGCCTCGCTCGCGACGGTGCGGATGGTCGAGGCCATCGAGGCCACGCCGGTCGCGGGCAAACTCACGCTGACGATCCGCCCCCCCTTCGGCGCACCCGAGAGGGAATGGTTCGAGGGGCGTGCCGCCTCTGCCGACACCCTGCCGCTCTTCCCCTCGGAACAGGGCATCCCGATCGGAGGGCTCGAAATCCTGGCGACCGCGGTCGCCGATCGGTCCTGGGAATGGCCGACGGGGCGGCTCGGAGAGCTGCGCTTCGACGCGGTGGTGCAGGTTCCCCGCAGCTTCCTCCAGACCTCGGCGTCCCTGCCCGGCCTGGTACTGGTGGAGGGAGCCCTCGGCCAGAAGCCGATCAACGAGGCCTTCGTCCTCCTTGGCGAGCTCGATCCGGCCTCGATGCGGGTCGGTCTTCCCGGCGATCCCGCCGCCTTCGTCGAACGGGGCGCGGAAACGGGGAGCCCCTATCTCCTGGTGCCGGCGACGATTCTGGAGCCACTGGTCGGCTATCTGCAGAAATCCGAGCGGCTGGAGCTTCTGTTCCAAAGCGAGTTCGTCTCCTATCCCGACCTTGCCGGAGCGGTCCAGCGCATGACCTCGCCGACGGATGCCGCCCTCGTCGCCGCGAGCGCCGCCTTCGACGAGATCGAGGCCGCCAGCGCACGCCTGCCTCTGCCCGAGCTCGCCCGCAATCCTTCGGCGCAGGAGCGGCTGCGCAATCTCCTCGCCGCCTTCCCCGACCATCTTTCCGCCCGCGCCATGCTGGAGTATGGGACGCGCCCCATGGACGAGGAGACCCGCATCCGCCAGTTCGCCGGCCGGATCCACGAGACCGTGGCCCCCTTCCTCGTCCTGGATCAGGATGCCGAGCCCGCCCTCGGACGTCCGGCCAGCGATCTCGTCTCCGATGCGGACGCGCAGTTTCTGAAGCTGCGCCCGGCGGCCCCGCCGCAGGCGAGGAACCTGCTGGGACTCGCCGAGGACCTCGTCGAGACGATGGAGCTCTACTTCCAGCTCACGAACAAGGGCACTTCGATCGCGACCCAGCGGCTGCGCGAGGCGCGGACGGCGATCCATGCCTATCGGGCCGAGCGCGTGCGGCTCGGTCTTTCGGGGGAGGAGTGATGCCAAAGGGGTAGATGGCATGGCCCGCCCTCGAGCGTCTCTGTCAGATGGGAGCCCATGCTTGCGCGGCGGACGCTACCGGACTCCATCCGGCGGACCATCGGGGGCAACGTCGGACGATCACCGATTCCACCTCACCGAGCGCCCTTCGGGGAAGATGGGAGGATTTCAGCGCTCCGCGCTCCGCCCAGCCCCCAGGGCATGATCGAGGTAGCGGCGCCGCATGCAGGCGGGCCAGTCGCGGAAGTTCGCCGGTACCACGATGTCGGCGAGACGAAGCGGCGGAAGGGAAGCGGAAGGAACGCACATGGAGGACGTCGGGATTCAGGTTCCAGTCAGCGCGAGAAACGACGCAGCAGCTCGTCGCGGCGCAGGCGCGCCTCGGCAAGATCGCGGGTGCGCAGGGAGACCCGGACGCGCTCGGACGTGTAGTCCGACCGGTGCAGGGTGAAATGGCACCACCACGTGCCCCGGTTGTTCCAAAGATGGTGGTCAGGATTGCTCCCGTCGACGCGGGTCGCGAGAGTTCCCGAGAGGGAGGGACAGGGGCCGCCTCCGTGCGTTTCGAGCAGGTCGAGGTAGGTCATGGGTGATGCAGTGTCTGTGGGGTTCAGCTACCGCATCAGGCTTTGGGGAGGCACCGCGGTCGCGCGGCTTTTCCCCGGAGAAATTCTGTTCGGACTCTGCAGTCCGCACATCGGAGGCTGTCGCGGTCTCCCGCTACAGCATCCAAGGCACCTTGGCTTCTCCAAACCAGGTTGCCGGACCCCGCTTTCGCCGGGCCACTCCTGATGCTTGCGGGAAAATGCCCCATCGCCCCGCCCTCCGCAAGTCCGGCCTCTGTCATACTGGAGGGATTTTTTCAAAAAGCAGTTGCGGAAACATCACTTGGCATTAAATCGAATCTATGAATCGCGATT
Source organism: uncultured Akkermansia sp. (assembly GCA_964435425.1). Classification (GTDB taxonomy): domain Bacteria; phylum Verrucomicrobiota; class Verrucomicrobiia; order Verrucomicrobiales; family DEV007; genus Arctic95D-9. Next base: position 6,304 of record CAYSZN010000078.1, read on the forward strand.
TATTGATTTGTTCTTTTCTGCTGTTCGGAACCCTCGCCTGCGCCCAGGATGGGACTGTCTCCACTCTCGTCGATCCCGTCGCCACGCTCGACCTCACCACGGTCGAGGCGAGCAGCCCCGAGCGCTCCGTCATCATCCGGGAGGAGATCGTGCAGTCCGTCGTGGCCCCGGTCATCTCGACGAGGACCGCCGTCGCTCCCGAGGCCCGCGACCGTCTTTTGCCCTCGGTCGATACGATCTCCGGCGCCGAAATCCGCACCACGCAGCGCCGCGACCTCGGCGACGTGCTCCAGCACACCGCCGGCGTGCATCTCGTCCAGACCGGCCAGACCGGCGCGCAGAGCTCGCTCTTCGTCCGCGGCATGGAGAGCAACCACACCGTCGTCCTCCTCAACGGACGCCGCCTGCCCCCCGGACTCGCGGGGCTCTACCAGCTCGAATACCTCGACGTCGCCACGCTCGAATCGGTGCAGATCGCGAAGGGCGCGACGAGCTCGCTCTACGGTTCCGACGCCCTCGCCGGAGCCATCGACCTGCGCTCGACCGATGCCCGCTACGTCACCGAGGACACGCTGAACTCCTTCGTCGAGGCGGGTTCCTTCTCCACCTTCCGCACCGGCCACAAGCTCGCCATCCGCGACGGCCGTCTCGGCCTCGCCCTCGACACCAGCATCGTCGACACCGCAAACGACCGCCCCCGCTCCGACTTCGAGAACCGCGTCCTCCGCGGAAACGTCGCCTACGAGATCGCCGACGGCGTCCACTTCGACCTGCTCGGCTACATCCAGCATTCCGACTTCGAGGTCGCCGGCTCCTCCCTCAGCCCGAACTTCCCCGAGCCGCAGCTGAACACGAACCAATCCTCCCTCTTCTCGCCGCGCTTCAGCATCGTGCGCGACGACTGGGATTTCGCGACCTTCTACAGCTACTCCCGGAACGAGCTCGAGGCCACCCGCGACGTCTTCGCCCTCGACAACCTCCTCGAGCAGACCGGCCACGAGTTCGAGGCCGTCCTCAACTGGCATCCCACCAAGGACGCCACCTACACCCTCGGCGCGGGCCACTACACCTACGAGTTCGAGCGCACGCCGCTTATTCCGGGACCCTTCAACCTGCCCAGCGACTTCGACTACGGCTACGGCAGCGTCTTCGCCCAGGCCGATCTCGATCTGCCCGCGAACTTCCACCTCCTCGCCTCGGGCCGCTACGACGGGCACGACTCCTTCGACAGCAAGGCCACGTGGACCGTCCAGCTCGACCACCGCATCGAGGCCACCGGCACGACTCTCTTCGGAAAGCTCGCGACCGGCTACAAGGCGCCCTCGGGACAGGACTTCGTCTTCCTCGCCCCGACCCTCGATCCGACTACCCTCCAGCCCGAGGAGAGCTTCACCCGCGAGATCGGCTTCCGCCAGACGATCCTGAACACGCGCAGCTCCATCGCGCTGACCTATTTCGAGGCGGACATCGACAACCTCATCGACGCCGATCCCCTCACCTTCGTCGATCCCGCCATCGTCGACACCGAGACCTCGGGCTTCGAACTGGAGCTCGTCTATTCGCCCGTCGAACGCGTCCGCCTCTACACCAACGCGACCTGGCTCGACGCCACCATCGTCGACGGACAATATCTGAGCAGCTTTGGCGGAGGTCCCGGCGACAAGCTGCCCCGCCGTCCCGACTTCGCCCTCTCTGGCGGGATCGTCGTCAGCGGCGACCGCTGGAAGGCCGGAGCCGAGATCACCGGCGCCTACGACCGGCTCGACACGCCCGGCGTCATTCTCGACGACTACACCGTGGCCCGGATCTTCGGCAGCTACGAAGTCAGCGACCGCCTCGAGATCTACGGCCGCCTCGAGAACGTCTTCGACCTCGACTACGAGACGACCTCGGGCTACGAAGCCGCCGGATTCGGCGCCTTCGGCGGCGTCCGCTGGGTCTTCGGGAAATGAGCGCGGGCCAGACCGCCCGGAGCCGCCCCAGGGCTCCGATCCGGGACGTGAACCTTCGGGATTCTGCGGGTAGAATCGACGGTGGCCCCTCCACCGCCGATTCCGAACCCCTCCGATGCCGAGCGCCCCGCCCATCCGAAAGATCCTCCATCTCGACATGGACTGCTTCTACGCGGCCATCGAGATGCGCGAACGGCCCGAGCTCGCCGGCCAGCCGATCGCCGTCGGCGGACGGAGCGGGCGCGGGGTGCTGACGACCTGCAACTACGAGGCGCGGAAATACGGCTGCCGTTCCGCCATGCCCACCTTCAAGGCGCTGGCGCTGTGTCCCAGGCTCGTCGTCCTGCCGGTACGCTTCGAGCTCTACCGCCGCGAATCGGCCCGCATCCGGGAAATCCTCGCCCGCTACACCGACCGGATCGAACCCCTCTCGCTCGACGAGGCCTATCTCGACATAAGCCATCTCGATTCGGAGGCCTCCTCGGTAGCTTGGATCCTCCGCGAGCAAATCCGCGAAGAGACGGGTCTGACCGCCTCCGCCGGGATCGCTCCGAACAAGTTCCTCGCCAAGATCGCGAGCGACTGGAACAAGCCCGACGGCCAGTTCGAGATCCGCGAGGAGGAGATCGAATCCTTCCTCGTGGATCTGTCCGTGGAAAGGATCTGGGGCGTGGGCAAGCGCACCGCCCAGCGCCTCCACGAGATGGGCATCCCGACCTGCGGGGCGATGCGCGAACATAGCGAAGTCGAGCTGGTGCGGAGATTCGGCAAGTTCGGCCGCTCCCTCCACCGTCTCTGCCGCGGCATCGACGAGCGCCCCGTCGAGACGAATCACGAGCGCAAGTCCATCGGGAACGAACTCACCTTCCGGGAGAATCTCGCCTCGCTGGAGGAGGGGAACGAGCGCCTCGACGCGTTGGTCGGCGAGTTGGCCGACGATCTGTCGTCGCATCATGGAGACCGCGGGATCCGGGAATGCGTCGTGAAGGTGAAGTTCGACGACTTCCGGACGACGACGGCGCAGCGCGCCTCCGACCGGCTCGACCCCGGATTGATGCGCGAACTCCTCGCCGAGGCCTGGTCGCGTGGCGAAGGAAGGTCCGTCCGCCTCATCGGCACCTCGGTGCGCTTCCGCGAAAACGCGGAGGAAAGCGGGCAGTTGGAGATGTTTTCCAATCCATAGCGGAAGCGGCCACGCGTCTCTCGCCCCCACGGAACGCTCCGCGTTCCGCCACCTTCTACCTTTCACTTTTTACGGGGCACTTCGCGCCCCCAACGCCGGCAGCTTCGCGTCGAAGCGCAGCGTGCTCGCCTGCCTCTCGGTCGTCGAGCGCATCCCGTCGCCCTCCAGGACGAAGATTTCGGGATCGGCTTCGTAGGAAGGCGTCACAAGGACGACGAAGGACTCGGGATGCGCCTTCACGATAGCCACGAGGTGTCCCACCATCTCGATTTCCTGCGGGGGCGTCGTGCCGGGTTCGGCGATCTTGCGCTCGAGGATGCCGAGGAGCTCCTTTCGGAAGCGGTCGGCATGGGTCACGAGAGCGGCCTCGCCGAAGAAGGCCTTCCGCATGTCCTCCTGATAGCGTTCATGATCGGCGGCAG
>CAYSZN010000079.1:0-9833 GCA_964435425.1 uncultured Akkermansia sp.
CGGCTGGTCCTGCCGTCGCTGGGCTTGTCGGGCGACAGGAATGTCGGCCCTCCTTGGGCTTTCCGAAAACAGGACTCAGTGGAAGTGGATCAGCGAAAATCAGCGTCCATCAGCGGTCCCGCGAAGCGTTCCAGATTTGGCGGCGATCAGAATGTCCAAGCGCCGCCTTGCCCGGCCCTTCCGGCTGTGGCAGACTATCCAAAGCGGCCCAGCCGCGACGCGCATGAACGACGACACCGACTTTTTCGAACCCGAAACCGAACCGGCTCCCAAACGAAAACCCCGCGCCCGCCGCGCCGCCGCTGTCGTCGAGGCCGCGGTGGAGGCGGTCGAGGACGCCATGCCGCCCGCCACCCTCGACGATCTCTTCGCCGCTGGCGAGCGCTTCGTCCGGGAGAGGCCGGTGGCCGCCCTGGCCCTCGCCGCAGGGGTCGGATACCTTCTGGGCCGCTTCAAGCGCTGACCCTGCGACCATGAGCGAGCCTCCACCCGAGTCCGATGCCGAGGCCCCGCGCGCGCCGCGCCTCGACGGGATCGGCCCCCTCCTCGCGGGTGCCCTCGGGACCTTGCTCGACCACCTTGAGGCCCGCGCCGATCTCTTCCGCTGGGAGGCCCGCGAGGCGAAATCCCGTCTCCTCCGCCGTATCGTCTGCACCGTGGCCGGTTCGGTGCTGCTGCTGGCCGCCTACGCCATCGGCGTGGCCGCGCTGGTCGGATGGGTCGCGGAGAGCCGGTCCATGACGTGGCCGATGGCCGCCTTCGCCGTCGCGCTGGGCCATCTCCTGCTGGCCGTGGTTCTCTTCCTGCTGGCCCGCAGCGGCAGCGGCGGAGCCCTCTTCTCCGATTCGCTCGCGGAGCTCCGGCGCGACCGGGAGGCGCTGCGGCGGAAGGCTGGATCGACAAGACCCCGGGACTGGGATGAACGCCCCTGACAAAGCCGCCTTGATCGCCCGCATTGCGGAGACGCGCACCTTCCTCGGCGAGGATCTCGCCGGGCTCGGCCGCACCTTCGATGTTCCCGACCGCCTTCGACGTTCCTTCCACAGCCATCCGGTCGCCTGGGTCTCCTCCGCCATTGCCCTCGGCGTGGTGGCGGGCTCGTTCCTCCGCCGGGGTCTCCGCTTCGGCAAGGGCGGCAAGGAGGGCGATGGCATCGCCGGACTGCGCCCCCTGATCCTCGGAGCGCTCGGCTACGTCGGCAACCAGCTGATGACCCTTTCCCTGCCGGTCGTGAAGGATCTCGTCGAAGCCGAGCTGCTCCGCTGGACCCGCCACCGCAGCGATCCGGCCCCGTCCGGCGAAGAGGCCCGGCAAAGCGAATTCGCCAAACGGACCGCGGCGGAGTAGGATCGCGCCAGATGGCATCCGACGACAGCGAAGACGAACGCCACATGCGCGAAGCCCTCGCCGAGGGGGCGAAAGGTCTGGGCACGACCAGTCCGAACCCTCCCGTCGGCGCGGTCGTCGTTCGGGACGGCGAGGTGATCGGGCGCGGCTGGCACGAGCGCGCCGGGGAGCCGCATGCCGAGCGCCATGCTCTCGGAGACGCCGGACGACGGCATGGCCCGGACGCGATCCGCGGGGCCACGCTCTACGTCACGCTCGAGCCCTGCTCGACCCACGGTCGCACCCCGCCCTGCACGGACGCCATCCTCGGCTCCGGCCTCGCCCGCGTCGTCGTCTCCGCGACCGATCCGAATCCCGTCCACGCCGGGGTTGGACTCGACCTGCTGCGCAAGGCCGGAGTCGAAGTGACGACAGGCGTGCTGGAGGACGAAGGGCGCGAGCTGATCCGCTTCTTCGCCCGCCATGTCACCACGGGGATGCCCTGGGTGATCGCGAAGACGGCGGCGACGCTCGACGGACGTACCACCCTGCCGGAGGGAATGGGCCAGTGGATCTCCAGCGCCGCAGCACGGGAGGACGTGCAGTCCTGGCGCCGGCAATGCGACGCCATCCTCGTCGGCGGCGAGACCTTCCGCCACGACAATCCCGCCCTGACCCTCCGCGGCCAGTGGGCCGAAGGCCGTCCGCAGCCTTGGCGCGTCGTCCTCACATCGGACGTCGACCTGCCCGAGGCCCATCGGATGCTCAACGACCTCCACCGCAACCGCACCCTCGTCCACGAGGGCGTCTCTCTGCGCGAGTCCCTCGCCCGTCTCGGACAGCTCGGCGTCGCCTCGGTCATGCTGGAGTCCGGCGGTCGGCTCCTCGCCCACGCCTTGGAGGAAGGGCTCGTCGACGAGGTGCTCCTCTACCTCGCCCCCCTCCTCGGCGGCGGAGCGAACCGCCTTGTTCCCATCGACGGCCTCGTCTCCCGCTTGGAGAAGGTCGAGTTCATGTCCATCGGCGACAACCTGCGGGTGCGGGGGCGGGTGGTGAAGGGCTGCTGACGGTCTATTTCAGCAAGGAGGATAGGCGAAACGTTACTCATCTCCCCCAACAAAAATCAGCGGAGATTTGCGCCAATCAGCGGTCCAAAATCCTCTCAGTTCTGGCTCCGCCGGGTTGGGTGCGAGACACGGCGAGCCTTGACTCGATAGTGAAAAGGTTGTACAAAATATTCACATTTCAATTCCATGGCTGCCACGAAACCAATCGCTGTGAAAAAGAAGGCCGAAACCGGCAAGCTTCATCTGTTCACCAGCAGCGAGGCGCGACGTGACTGGAAGAACGTGACCAGCCGGGCGCTGGCTGGCGAGCGGGTCGCCATCTTGATCGGCAAGCAAGCAGTGGCGCTCCGCCCGGTGGAGCTCACATACGCCGAGGAGGAATACGGAGTGACGGAAGCTGAACTGCATGGCAAAGCCCAGGAAATCCTCGGCCGGGCGCGGAAAGAGCGTGCCCAAGGCAAAACCGGATCCGGCTCCGACCTTCTGTGAGGTTCAAACCACCACCGCGTTCAAACGGGCTGTCAAGAAACTCGGCCTGAGCGACGACGGGAAGGAGGACCTCATCGACAGGATCAAGGAAGTTGGACGGCAATTCGGAAAACCCCACCGTCATGCCGGATTGGGAATCCGCGATCTCGGCGGCGGTCTCTACGAATGTCGTAGTGGCTTGAGCTTGAGACTGGTTTTCGTGAAGGACGGCACGATCAAGCCGCCCGCGCTCTACTTCGACATGATCGGCAACCATGACGATGTGAAAAACTACCTCAAGCGGAAGTAGCCGCCTTCAGGAAGGAGCGCCGTCCTTCCATAGCGATTCGTCCTGCCCGTCCCTGCTCGGCAAAAATCAGCGGAGATCCGCGCCAATCAGCGGTCCAACATCCTTCCGTGTCCCCTCCCATGTTCGCTCGGACCACTCCTTTTCGGCTGTATTCATGGCCGGAGAGGCGCGATACTCCCGGAGCGGAATTTTTCCCATGAAGCGGATCGCTCTGGTCTTCCTCCTTTCCATCCTGCTGCCCGCCGCCTTGCTCGCGGTGCTGGCGCTGCGGTCCTTGCGCGATCAGGAGCTGGTCGTGGACAGCCAGCGCACCCGCCTCCACCAGTCCACCTGCGACGCCCTCGCCGCCCGCATCGACGTCTTCCTGAACGATCTCCGCGCCTTCCACGCCCGGCTCGTCGATGAGCTCGTCGCCGAGGAGGGCGACGGAATCCCGGAGCGCTTCGATACCGCGCTGCGGGCGCGCTGGAGCCAGGCCGCCGCCGCCGCCGTCGTGCAGGACGGACGCACCATCCTCTCGCCCCGTCCCGAGCCCGGCAGCCGGGCCGCGGCCTTCCTCGACGACCACGCCGATTTCCTCACCAACCGCCGCGTCGTCGAAATCTACCAGGCCCCCAGCCTCCTCGGCGTCCAGGTCGAGCCCGACCGCACCGCCTCCGAACGTCTGGAAACGCGCCCCTCTCGCTCCTCGCTGGTGGCGCGGGAGGCCGAGGCCCCGCAGAAGTGGAAAGTCGGCGTCTCCGAGCGGAGGGGCGCTCCCCCCACCTTCGCCCCACCTCCCGCGCCCGCCCCGGCGGCGGCTTCCGCCCCGGCGACGGCCTCCGCTCCCCTGGCCATGGCCGAGAGCGACGCCGGGATGCCCGCCGCCTCCCCGCGCTTCCGCAACGTCATGCCCACCCAGCAGCGCGCCGCCGCCGAAGAGGGTCGGGTGGACGAGCCAACCCTGTCCGATCCCGTCCCGCCGAACCTCTCCGCCCTCGTGCCCGCCGCCGTCTCCAACTACGAGGTGACCGCCGAGGGGAACGAAGGCGCCGTCAGCCGCCTCCTCGACGGCGAGCTGCACATCCTCCTCTGGAAGCGGCATCCGGCGGACCCCCGCCTCACCTTCTGGACCGAGCTCGACCTCGACGCCGTCCGCGCCGATCTCGCCGGCATCTTCGACTCTCCGCAGGAGGCGGCCGCCTCGCGCGAGGCCAGCTTCGCCCTGCTCGATTCCGGCGGCAGACTCGTCGCCCAGACCTTCGCCGGCTTCGCCGCCGACTGGAGCGTCCCCTTCGTCGCCTCCGAGATCGGCCCCCTCCTTCCCCGCTGGGAGGTCGCCGCCTACCTGACCGATCCCGCCTCGCTCAACGCCGCCGCGAGGAATGTGCGGATCACCCTCTGGGTCGCCATCCTCGCCCTGCTCGGAGCCGTTGCCGCAGGCAGCGCCCTCGTCCTCCGCTCCGTCGGCGACGAGATGAGGCTCGCCGCCCGCAAGACCGACTTCGTCGGCAACGTCAGCCACGAGCTGAAGACGCCGCTCACCTCCATCCGCATGTTCTCCGAACTGCTCGGCGGCGCGGAGCCGCCGGACCCCGGCAAGGCGCGCCACTACGCCGAGATCATCGCGCGCGAATCCGCCCGCCTCGCCCGGCTCATCGAGCGGCTCCTCGATTTCTCGAAGCTCGACCGCGGCGAGATGCGGCTGGAGCAGGCCCCCGTCGACCTCGCCGCCCTCGTGGAGGAGACCTGCGGCGACGTGCGCGAGCCCTTCGAGGCCGCCGGCCTCGCGGTGGAGCTGGAGCGGCCCGGCGGCGGAGGGCCGACCGTCCTCGGCGACCGCGACGCCCTCGCCCAGGTCGTCCTGAATCTCCTCGGCAACGCCCTCAAATACGCGGCTTCGGGCCAGTCGGTCCACGTCGCCGTCGCGGGCGGTCCCCAGAGCGCCGTCCTCTCCGTCGCCGACCGCGGCCCCGGCGTTCCCCGCGCCCACCGCCGCCGTATCTTCGAGCGCTTCTACCGCATCGACGAATCCATCAGCTCCGGCATCGACGGCTCCGGCATCGGGCTCGCCCTCTGCCGCCAGATCGCCGAGCGGCACCGCGGCACCCTCCGCTACGAGCCCCGCAAGGGCGGCGGCAGCGTCTTCATCTTCGAGCTCCCCCTCGCCCCATGACCCCGTCCTCCATCCGCCTCTTCGTCGTCGAGGACGACCCCTCGATCCGCTTCGGCCTCGAGGAGGTCCTGCGTGGGGCCGGCTACCTCGTCTCGACCTGCGCCGACGGAGTCGACGCCGCCCGCCGCATCGCCGAGGAGCTCCCCGACCTGCTCCTCCTCGACGTGATGCTGCCCGGCGCGAGCGGCTACGAGATCGCGCGGCAGTTGCGCAAGGCCGATTGCCGTCTGCCCATCCTCATGCTCACCGCAAAGGGGCAGGAGATCGACAAGGTCGTCGGGCTCAGAGCCGGTGCCGACGACTACGTCACCAAGCCCTTCGGCATCAACGAGCTGCTCGCCCGCATCGAGGCGCTGCTGAGGCGTTCGCGGAGCTGGAGCGCGGACGAGGGAGACGGCGAGGAGACCGCTCCCGCTCCGATCGAGGTGGGCAAGGCGCGGATCCTGCCCGGAGCCTACGAGGCCATCCTCGACGGCGAGAGCATCCCGCTCACCCCTCGCGAAGCCGGCCTGATCGCCTACCTCGACCGCCACCGCGGGCAAGTCCTCGGCCGGGACCGCATCCTCGACGCCGTCTGGGGAGTGAAGTATTTCGGCACCACCCGCACCCTCGACCAATGCATCGCCCAGATCCGCAAGAAGATCGGCGACGACGGCCGCACCCCACGCTTTCTCCTCACGGTGCATGGGGTGGGGTACAAGCTGGTGTGAGGGCAAGTCCCTCACAGATTCCATCCCGTCGGTGCGGACCGTGCGTAATCGGCAACGCCAATGGCTTTGAAATGCTGTTTGGCCGCCCGGATTCTGGCCAGCTCGGAAGGCCGCAATTTGTCATCGTCCAGCGTGCTCTTGGTTTCCCGGACCATGTAGATGCGGTCTTCGCCATCCTCCTGCTTGATGATGGCCCAATCCGGGTTGTAGTCGCCCACCGGCGTCGGTACCTTGAACCTTGATGGCAGCTTCATGAACAGCTTGATGTCCTCGCGACTGTCCAGCAATTCGGCAAATTGCTGCTCCACGGTCGAATCGTACACGACATAGTCGAAGTCGGTCTTCTGCTGGTTTTTCACCTGATACATCTGGTCGAGAAAGCGCTCCTTTTCCTCCAGCCCGTCGGCTTGCAGTTCGCGCAGCTCGTATATGGAGCCGTCAATCCTCTCGTATTGAATGCCTTCGATCAGCAGTTTCGCCAGTTCCCCCTGCACGCAGCGCCGCGCCATGACGATGAAATCGTTTGGGTTGCCGATGAACTCGCCCAGCCGAGCGCTGCCGACGAGGATGTCCACCAGCGTCTTCCGAGTCAGCGAGGTGGCCTGCTGCAATTCGCCGACGATGTCCGGCAGGTCGTAGCCGCCTTTCAGTTCGGCGATGCGCGGTGACTTCGTTTCGCTGCCCAAGGTGCCGCCGCGTTGCACGGTGACCTTGGCCTGTTTGATCTCGATGCGCAGCGGCGCGATGGTCGGGGCATTCCTGATAGCGGCAATCACATTGGCGATGAGTTTTTCACGCTCCACCTGCACGCGATAGGTGGTCTTCCGGCTGATGGTGCTCCAAAATTTCTCAAACTCCGGCGAAGCGTAGAGCGCCTTGTTGAGCTTGCGCACCTGTCGTTTGGACTTGGGCTTGACGTATTGCCCGATGCTGGTCCTGTCGACCAGTTCGATCACTTGTGCTTCGTAGGGCCGAAAGGCTTCCGGCAGATGCAGGGAAAAGCCCTCCATTTTCGGTTGGAATACGGGAGTCACCTTGCCCTCTTTGATGAAGCCCGCGCCTTCCAAATGCCGAAAAATCGCCAGCGAATCCTTGAAGCCGAGCAAGTCGTCGGTCGCCTTGCCCTCCGCATCCAGCTTGATCAACTTGGCGAATTCGTTGCGCCGCACTAGGCCGATCGACACTCCGGCTTTCTGGTATTCGCTTTGCAAATTCTGCGCGAAGGCGGTGTAGGACTCGTTGGCGATCACGGTCAGCGTGGCGATGCCCCGGTCGGCCATGCGCACGTAGCCCTGTTCCGTCTTTGCCACCGGCAGGCGCAGTCCGCGCCCCAGCGTCTGCCGCCGCTCCGTTTCTGTGCCCATCTCGCGCAGCGTGCAAATCTGGAACACATTCGGATTGTCCCAGCCTTCGCGCAGCGCGGAGTGACTGAAAATGAAACGCACCGGCTCGCCCGCGTCCAGCAGGCGCTGCTTGTCCTGCATGATCAGCTCGTAGGCATCGTCATCCGCCTTGGTGGTGCCGTTGGAATCCTTGAATTCCACCTTGCCGCCCTTCTTTTTCAACTGGGAAAAATAAGCACGCCGCAGCTCGCGCGGTTCTTGCGGTAGAATCTCACGGTATCGGGCGTCCTTGTTGCGCTCCTCGATGAACACCTCGTCGAACCAGCGCACGAAATCGCCGTTCGCATCCTCGTTGTTCGTTCCATCGCCGAGAAAGCCCGCCACCTTGTCCACGAAGAAGAGGGAGATCACCTTGATGCTTCTCGCCCTCAGCATGGCCTCCTTGCGCAGATGCTCGCGCACTGTTTCACGGATCATCTCCTTGTAGATCGCGTTCGCCGCGCCGCCGATGCTGTCGCCTTCGTAGAGCCAGCCATGTTGGGGGATTAGTTCCACGCAGGCAGGTTCGCCGCCATCGGCGATACGCATTTCGTTGATACGCCAGCCATCATAGGCCGGGTTGCCCGTCACTTTCCCGTCGGACAGATCCTGATGCTGCCGCACCGTCTTGGTTTGGCGTTTCAGCGAACCATCGGCCATGCGGCAGGCCAGCTCCAGCTTGGCCGTCCATTTCGGCGTGCTTTTCACACCGAGCAGCTTGATGTAAGGCGTGGCATCCGCTCCTTGCTGCGCCACCTCGGCCACCACGATCTGCTTCACCAGCCCCAGATCGTGCGCATCCACCGGATCGAGCCGATAGACCAGATTGCGCTGTTGCTTGTGCGTGGCCGAATAGCGCAAGGTGAATACCGGATCGAGTTCGCCCACCGCCGACTGCGCGAGCTGCGACTCCATGTTCTGCGGCTCGTCCATGATGACCACCGGGCGCGTGGCCTTCAGATAGTCCAGCGGACGCAGGCCGTTCAGCTTGTCGCGATGCTGGTGGATGATGCGGGTGTTCTTGTCGCCGCGGATCGCGTCGATGGTCATCACCAGGATCTGCACATTGGTCGCGGTGGCGAAGGCCTGCACCTCCTCGGGCCGGTCACCGCTGTAAACCCCGGCATCGAAAGGCTGCCCCGGATACAAATGATGAAAGTGATCGCGCATCAGCCGGATGCTGGTGTTCACACCCTCGCGGATGGCGACGCTCGGTACGAGGATGATGAACTTGGTGAATCCATACGTTTCCGCCAGCTCAAAAATGGTGCGCAGATACACATAGGTCTTGCCCGTGCCAGTCTCCATCTCGATGTCGAAATCGAGCTTGTTGTCGGCAAGCTGCTCGCCCACCTCCAGTCCGTTCCTGTCCTGCACCCATTGGAGATTGGTCAAGATCGCCGCCTCATCCAGCAGCAGATGGTTGCCGATGGCGCCGACCTCCTGCGCCGTGTCCAGATCCAGTTCCCCATCCCCGGTCGTCAGCGCTCCGTGCAAAGTGGTGACGAAACGCTCGGCGTCTCCGGGCTGGCCGTCGAACAAGTCCACGACCGCGTTGATGGCATCGAGCTGGTAGGCTTGATGCGAGTCGAATTGGAAACCAGTGCTTTGGGAATGCGTGCTCATGCTGCGAGAGAAGCTATGAATGCTATGGTCGCGATGTCCGTCATCCTGCGTTTCCTCCCGGATGGATTTGAAGATTGACTTGACCGGGCACTGATGGCATAATCTGCCAATCAAACAGCCGGAGGAGAAAAACCATGCCCACACGAAATGTCGTCATCACCGAACACCAGAACTCTTTGATCGAACAATGGGTCTCCAGCGGAGAATACCAGAACGCCAGCGAGGTGCTGCGCGAAGGGTTGCGTCTGGTGGAGCAACGCAAAGCGGAAGACGCCGCCAAGCTTGCCCGATTGCGCGCGGCAATCCAGCAGGGGATTGACTCCATCGAGCGAGGCGAGGGCACCATGCTCGGAACCGATGAGGAGTTCGAAGCGCATTTCTCCGCGCTTGCGGACAAGGCCATTGGTTCAGCTAAAGTCAAAATGGGTGTATGAGCAGCGCACATTGGGCGGTGCGCCCGTCTCCCGATGCGGACCGTGACTTTGTCGAAGTTCTCCAGTGGACGGCTGAGACCTTTGGCGCACGCCAAGCCAGAATCTACGAAACCACGCTGCTTCAGGCTTTGCGTGCCCTGCGTTCTGGCCCCGACATCATCGGCGTCAAAAAACGCGATGATCTCGCCCCCGGCATCCTCACCCTGCATGTCGCACGAAACGGACGGAAAGGCCGCCACTTCATCGTGTTCCGCGTGGGCGGCGACAAAGTCATCGAAGTCCTGCGCCTGTTGCACGACAGTATGAATTTGGCGGATCATTTGCCTTCCTGACCTCACGCCGTCCATAGTTCGAT
>CAYSZN010000080.1:0-9804 GCA_964435425.1 uncultured Akkermansia sp.
CCCTACGCCTCGCTGGAGTCGGTCATCGAGGAGAACAAGGAGCTCTACTACAAGGCGCTCAGGAAGACCCAGTCGTCGATGCGGAGCGAACGGGTGGAATGGGAAGCCTGGCTCCTGTTCTTCCTGCGTTGCCTCGTGCGCCAGAAAGACAATCTGAACGCGAAGATCCAGCTTGAGCAGAAGCGCGTCGAGGCCAGCTCGCCCCTGGCGGCCGACGTGATGCGGCTACTGGACGACACGGACCGCGTGACTCTCTCCGAGGTGGTCGAAGCCACCGGAGCCAACCGCAACACCCTCAAGGTCAAGATCACAGAATTGGTGAACGCGGGAATGCTGGCCCGGCACGGGCGGGGCAGAGGCGTCTACTACACGAGGGGGCAACGCGAGGGTTGATTCCCGTTGCCGGCACGGGGGAACGGCGAGGAGTTCGAGCGCGGAAAGGGGGACTCCGCAGGAATTCCCGGTTTTATCCGACAGCCCCAGCCGGATCGCGCAAACGCGCCGACTCGGGGCAAGACGGATGGCCATTCCGGGAGTTTCATGCGAAGGTCCCGTTCTCCGCATGAAGCTGGCTGTCTCCGCCCTCCTCGTTCTCCTCTCCGGCTGCGCCATGGCCGAGGAACGGCCGAACGTGCTCTTCATTCTGGCCGACGACCATTCCTACGAGGCGATCGGCGCGCTCGGACAGACCGACATCGACACGCCGAACCTCGACCGCCTCGTCGCGGGCGGCACTCTCTTCACCCATGCCTACAACATGGGATCGTGGAGCCCCGCCGTCTGCATCGCGAGCCGTGCCATGCTCGTCACCGGTCGCAGCGTGTGGCGGGCGCAGGCCCTCCACGGCGAGACGGAGAGGGAACGCGCAGCGGGCCGGCTCTGGCCGCAGCGCATGGCGCAGGCAGGCTACGAAACCTGGCTGACCGGCAAATGGCACGTCAACACCAGCGCGGCCAAGTGCTTCGACCATGCCGCGAACGTCCGCGGAGGCATGCCGAAGGACAGCCCCAGCCACTACCACCGCCCTCCTGCGGACGGACCGGACCCGTGGAGCCCGAGCAATCCGACGCTCGGCGGATTCTGGCAGGGCGGCAGGCACTGGAGCGAGGTCGTGGGCGACGATGCGGTGCGCTTTCTCGGCGAGGCGGCGACGTTGGAAACGCCCTTCTTCATGTATGTCGCCTTCAACGCGCCCCACGATCCCCGCCAGTCGCCGCAGGAGCATGTGGACCGCTACCCTCTCGACCGGATCGCGCTGCCGGAGAACTTCCTGCCCGAATATCCCCACAAGGAGGCCATCGGCTGCGGCCCCGGTCTCCGGGACGAGAGGCTCGCCCCCTTTCCCCGCACGGAGCACGCCGTGAAGGTCCACCGGCAGGAATACTATGCGATCATCAGCCACATGGACGCGCAGATCGGCCGCATCCTCGATGCTCTCGACGCCTCCGGCAAAGCCGAACGCACCTGGGTGTTCTTCACCGCCGACCACGGGCTCGCCGTGGGACGCCACGGGCTCTTCGGAAAGCAGAACCTCTACGAGCACAGCCTGCGCGTGCCCTTCCTCGTGAGGGGTCCCGGCGTCCCGGTCGGCGCGAGGATCGCCGCGCCAGTCTACCTGCAGGACGCCATGGCCACGGCCCTCGACCTCGCCGGTGCCGAGCCGTCGCCGCACGACGACTTCCGCAGCCTCCTGCCCCTCCTCCGGAACGACCCGGCGGCCCCGGTCCGCGACGCGGTCTACGGTGCCTACCTCGACCTCCAACGAGCCGTCGTCCACGGCGGCTGGAAGCTGATCCTCTATCCGCAGGCCAAGGTCGCCCGGCTCTACCACCTCGCGGAGGATCCCGCGGAGCGGGCCGATCTCGCCGACGATCCCGCCCATGCGGAGCGGATGAAGGCGCTTTTCGCAAAGCTGCGCGAGCTCCAGAAGGAGTTCGACGATCCGCTCGACCTCGCCTCCTCCTTCCCTGATCTTTGACTTCCATGAAGAAACGACTCGTCCTCCTCGCCTCGCTCCTCGGCTGCCTTTCCCTCCCGGCCGCCGACGCCCCGCCGAACATCGTCTTCCTCATTTCCGACGACCAGGCCTGGACCGACTATGGCTTCATGGGGCACCCGCAAATCGAGACGCCGAACCTCGACGGTCTCGCGGCGCGCAGCGCCCTCTTCTCGCGCGGCTACGTGCCCACCGCCCTCTGCCGTCCCGCCCTTGCGACCTTCGCGAGCGGCCTCCACGCCCACCAGCACGGCGTCTCCGGGAACGATCCTTCGCCCCTCGACGGTGGCGCGAAAGGAAAGGGCCGCCCCGAGTCGCCGGAATACGCCGCCCTGCGCGAGAAGCTCATCGCCAAGATGGACCTGCCTCCGACGATCATGAAATTGCTCGGCGAGAAAGGCTACCTCAGCCACCAGTCGGGCAAGTGGTGGGAGGGCAGCCCCGCGCGAGGCGGCTTCACCGAAGGCATGACCCGCGGCTTCCCCGAGCCCGGAGGACGCCACGGCGACGACGGTCTCAAGATCGGACGCGAGGGCATGGAGCCGGTCTTCGACTTCATCGACCGTGCCGTCGCGGAGGAGAAGCCCTTCTTCCTCTGGTACGCGCCCTTCATGCCCCACACCCCGCATACCCCGCCGCAAGCGCTCTTCGAGAAATACAAGGCGAAAGGGATCGCCTCGGACCACGTCGCCCGCTACTACGCCATGGTCGAGTGGTTCGACGAGACCTGCGGCCAGCTTCTCGGCAAGATCGACGAGAAGGGCCTCACCGGCAACACCCTCGTCGTCTACCTCGCCGACAACGGCTGGATCCAGGATCCCGACTCCCCGCGCTACGCGCCGAAGTCGAAGCAGTCGGCCAACGAGGGCGGCACGCGCCAGCCCATCCTCTTCTCCTGGCCCGGCGTCATCCAGCCCGGCGACCGCAAGGAGCAGCTCTGCTCCAGCATCGACATCGTGCCCACCGTCCTCGCCGCCGCCGGGGCGGCGGTCCCGGAGAATCTCCCCGGCCTGAACCTCCTGCCCATCCTCCGGTCCGGAGAGCCGACACCCCGCAAGGAGGTCTTCGGCGAGACCTTCGCCCACGATGTCGCCGACCTCGACGATCCCGAGGCGACCCTGCTCTACCGCTGGGTGATCGAGGGGAAATGGAAGCTTCTCCTCACCTACGACGGCGAAGTCGGCCGCCATGCCGATTCGCATCCCCGGACGGAGAAGCGGCCCCAGCTCTACGATCTCCTCGCCGATCCGCACGAAACCACCAACCTCGCCGCCGCGGATCCCGAAACCGTCGCCCGCCTCGCGGCCCGCCTTCAGGAATGGTGGCCGGTGACGAAGCGGCAGGTCCTGACCGAATGGACCGATACGCCGGGGGCGTGGAAGTGACGCCTCTCCCCAACCGACCCAACCCTCTTCGATGAAGCACCCGACCCTCTTCGCTCTCGCGCTCTGCTGGCTCGCCTCCGCCGCCGCCTCGGAGAAGCCGAACCTCCTCTTCCTCTTCGCCGACGACTGGGGCCGCCACGCCTCCCTTCTCCGCGAAACCGAAGGGCCGGGGTCGATCCACGACGCCGTCCGCACTCCGAACTTCGACCGCCTCGCCCGCGAGGGCGTCTTCTTCCGCAACGCGCATGTCAGCGCCCCCTCCTGCACCCCCTGCCGGAGCGCCCTCCTGACAGGACAACATTTCTGGCGCACGGGAACCGGCTCCATCCTCCGCGGCGCGACCTGGGACGCCTCGCTGCCCAGCTTTCCGCTGCTGCTGCAGGAGGCAGGCTACCGCATCGGCTACACCTACAAGGTCTGGGGACCGGGCACTCCGGCGAACGCCCCCTTCACGAAGGCGCAGGCCTACATGGGACGCGGCAACCAGTTCAACCGATTCTCCCAGAATGCGACGCGGATGGTGGCCGAGGGCCGGTCCTTCGAGGAGGCCAAGGCGGCGCTGCTCGCCGAGGCCCGTGGGAACTTCCAGGACTTCCTCGACGCGCAGGAGGGAGACGGCCCCTGGCTCTACTGGTTCGGTCCGACCAACGTCCACCGCCAATGGACCAAGGGCAGCGGCAAGGCGCTCTGGGGCATCGAGCCCGACGATCTCAGAGGGAAGATGCCGCCCTACCTTCCCGACGTGCCCGAGGTGAGGCAGGACCTGGCCGACTACTTCGGCGAGATCGCGGCCTGGGATGCCGCCATCGGCGAGCTGCTCGCGGAAGTCGAGGAACGGGGCGAAAAGGAACGGACCCTCGTCGTCGTCAGCGGCGACCACGGCGCTCCGGGCTTCCCCCATGGCAAATGCAATCTCTACGCCTTCGGCACGAACGTCTGCCTCTCCGTGACCGGGCCGGGAGCAAAGGGCGGCCGTGTCGTCGACGACTTCGTCTCTCTCACCGACCTCGCCCCCACCTTCCTCGAGTCGGCAGGACTGGAGGCACCCGAAGCCATGACCGGGCGCAGCCTCTGGCCCGTGCTGCGGTCGGAGAAAGGCGGTCTCGTCGATGCGTCCCGCAGCCGCGTCTTCACCGGACGCGAGAGGCACGTCGAGAAGGCGAGAGCCGACTTCACTCCCTATCCTCAGCGGGCCATCCGCACCGCCGACCACGTCCTGATCGTGAACTTCCGTCCCGACCGCCATCCCATGGGCGATCCCTACCGGCTCGACGGCGGCGACGAGCCCAGCGTGGAGGAACTGGAAAACGAGACCCGCGTCACCCTGCCCGACGAGGACGCGGGTCCGACCAAGGCCTGGCTCGTCGGCGCGCGGCACACCCCGGAGTGGAGGCCGCATTTCGACTGGGTCTACGGAAAGCGGCCCAAATACGAGCTCTACGATCTGAGGAAGGATCCCCACGAGACCACCAACCTCGCCGACGATCCCGCCTACGCCCAGACGAGGGCCGCGCTGGAGCAGGAGCTGATGGACGAGCTCTCCCGCACCGGCGATCCGCGTCTCGTCGATGACGGCCGCTTCTACGAAACCCCCCCCATGGCCGGCCCCCTGCCCGGTCCGGAGCCACGGCAGCGGTAGAAAAGCCGGGAGCCCCTCCCCAAATATCGCCCCCACCCGCCCTTGCAAAGGGCCGGTCCAGCGGCTTTGCTCCGTCCTCCCCACCGGCCCCGTGACCCAGCCAGCTCCAGATCCCTCCGAAACGCCTCCTCCTGCGGCACCCGACGCCGGCGGGGATGAGCCGTTCGATCCGGACGACTTCGTCGAGAATCCCTACAAGGTCGAGCTCGACATCTTCGAGGGTCCGATGGACCTCCTCCTCTACCTGATCAAGAAGGAGGAGATCGACATCTACGACATCCCCATCGAGCGCATCACGAAGCAATACATGTCGTATCTAGACACCTTCAAGATGCTGAACATCGGCCTCGCCGGGGAGTTCCTCGTGATGGCGGCGAACCTCTGCTACATCAAGAGCCGGATGATGCTGCCGAAGCACGTCCAGCCGCCCGAGGAGGATGCCGACGAAGAGGACCCGCGCTGGGACCTCATCCGCCAGCTCATCGAATACAAGAAGTTCAAGGAGGCGGCGAGGAAGCTGGGCGAGAAGGAGGCGAAGCAGCAGAGCCATTTCACCCACAGGCCCGACAAGATCGTGGCGGCCGAGGACGAGGCCCGTCCGCTCGACGACGGGATCGGCATCTTCGACCTCATCCGCGCCTTCCAGAACATCCTCGACCGCTTCCAGGACGAGGGCCTCGGCGAGATCGTCGACGACCACTACACCGTCGGCGACAAGATCGACCATCTCCTCGGCCTCATCGTTCCGGGCGGATCGATGCCCTTCGCCGCCCTCTTCCAGGGGGCCACGAGCAAGCACGAGATGATCGTGACCTTCCTCGCCGTGCTGGAGCTGATGAAGCTGAACGTCTTCCGCGTGATCCAGGAGCGGGTTCTCGGCGAAATCGAGCTGCACCGCAACGCCTTCTGAGTCCGTAGCGGAACGCGCGAGCGTTCCGTGTTCGTGGTCTGGCGCAGTGGAAGCGGCGGACAACGAACGAACAACAGAATCCGCTTTCAAATCGCCCGATCCCGGTTCAGTTTACCGGCCCCCCAGAAACGCGAAATGCAGTTGATTCAAATCGTCGAGGCCCTCATCTACGCCGCGCCGGAGCCGGTCACCGCGGCCGAGGTCGCGAAGGCCGTCCGTCGCGCCGCCGCCGACAGCCTCGCCCCCCAGGCGCGCGAATGGGAGTCCATCGGGACGAACGAGATCGAATCGGCCATCGCCGAGCTAGGTGAGATCCTCGCCGCCTCGGGCCGGGCCATCGAGCTGCAGGAAGGCGCGACCGGCTGGCGCTTCGTCACCCGGGCCGACTTCGCCGACTGGATCCGCGCGCTGCTGCCGGAGATGCGGCCGGAGAAGCTCAGCGCCGCCGCCCTCGAGACCCTCGCCCTCGTCGCCTACCGCCAGCCCATCACGAAGGCCGACATCGAGGCCGTCCGCGGCGTCTCCGTCGACGGCACCCTCCAGAAGCTGCTGGAGCGACGCCTCGTCCGCACCGGCGGCCGCGCCGATCTGCCGGGCCGTCCCATGCTCTACGAGACGACGGAGGACTTCATGGAGCATTTCGGCATCAAGACGCTCGACGACCTGCCGAACGCCTCCGAACTGCGCCTCGTCGCCCTCCCCACCGCCGAAGCGCCCACGGCGAGCGACGCGCCCCCTGCGGAGACCGCCGCAGCCACCGCCGAAGAGATCCCCTCCCCCGAAGAGCCCGCTCCGCCCGCCCCGGAACCCGAATCCCCATGAGCCTCGAAGACCTGCGCCGACAGATCGACACGATCGACAGCGACATCGTCCGCCTCCTCAACGAGCGCGCCGACGTCGTGCACGAGATCGGCGTCATCAAGAAGCGCGACGGCCTCGAGATCTACGCTCCCGAGCGCGAGGAGAAGCTGCTGCGCAGCCTCGTTGCCAAGGGAGAGGGCGGACGCCTGCCCGAGGATTCGATCCGGGCGATCTACCGCGAGATCATGTCCGCCGCCCTCGCCCTCGAGGAGGACCTCAAGATCGCCTACCTCGGACCTGCCGGCACCTGGACCCACCAGGCGGCGATCCGGAAATTCGGCCACAGCGTGAAGTATCTGCCCCAGCCCGGCTTCGCCGAGGTCTTCGAACAGGTGGAGCGCCGTGTCGCCGACTACGGCGTGGTGCCCATCGAGAACTCGACCGAGGGCGCCGTGCGCGACATGTTCCAGCTCTTCGCCAAGCATTCGCTGAAGATCTGCGCCGACGTGCCCATTCCCGTCGAGATCTGTCTCATGGCCAAAGGAGGGCAGGAGGAGATCCGCCGGATCGTCGGCCACCCGTCGGTTCTGACGGCGGCGAGACGATGGCTCCAGCGCGAGCTGCCGGACTGCGAGATCGCCGAGACCCTGAGCTCCTCCCACGCGGCCGCCGAAGCCCTGGCTAGCGCCTCCACCGCCGCCGTCGGCAGCCACATCGCGGCCGAGTCCGTCGGCCTGCGGGTACTGGCGGCGCGCATCGAGGACGAGCGGACCACCGCCCGGTTCTCCGTGGTCGGCCGCCGCCCAAGCCCGCCGACCGGGAACGACCTCACCCTGATGGCCGTCTCCGGCAGCGAAATCGGAGGTGCCGTGGCCGGCGCCCTGCGCCTCCTCCTGGACCACGGTGTGGAGACCGTGCGAATCGACGCCCACGAGGCCGGACCGGACGAGGCCCCGGAACCCGGCCAGCCAGCGCTCGTCCGCCTGGAGGTGGTCGGCCACGCCGACCTGCCGCCGGTCGCGGAGGCGATTTCCGCCCTCCGGCACGAAGGCAGGAACGTGACAGTCTTCGGCAGCTATCCGCGCCCGATGCTCAAGCGGAACGACGGCGATTGAATTCTCTTTAAAAAAGGCGACCTTTCCAACCATGGAGTCCGGCCCACCTTCCGGCGGGAATCCTCCCTCGTCCCGTAACGGGGCTTGCCAAGCTACCGCCCGGACGCTTTAATCCCAAGACTTTCTCCCGCATTCCCGAATGAGCGCCCCCCTCCCGACCATGGAACCCTCCCGGATCGCCTACCTCGGTCCCGAAGGGAGCTTTGCGCACCTGGTCGCCCGGAAGCGCTTCGCGGACAACGAGCTCGTCCCGAAGGGATCCGTCGACGAGGTGTTCGACTATCTCATCGACGAGCCGGACAGCTTCGCCGTCGTGCCGATCGAGAACTCCTCCGGCGGCGTGATCACCGCGACCGTGGACCGGATCATGGAGACCGGCACCCCCTACCATATCCGCGAGGAGATCGTCCTCGACGTCAAGCTGGCCCTTCTCGGCCGCGAGGGGGATGTGATCGAGCGGATCTATTCGCATTTCGCCCCCTTCCATCATTGCGGCAAATGGCTCCGCGCCAACTATCCCGGCGCGGAGCAGGTGGTGACGCCGAGCACCCCCCACGCGGCGATCCTGGCCTCGCGGGAACGCGGCGGCGCCGCCATCGGCGCCCGGGAAAGCGCGGAGCGCTACGGCCTCGACATCCTGCACTATCCCATCGAGGCGGACACGACCAACGTGACCGAGTTCCTCGTCGTGGCGCATCAGGCCAACGCCCCCTCGCCGAAGAACTCGCGGACGAGCCTGGCGGTGGAGCTGCCCGATTCCTCCGGCAGCCTCTTCCGGTTCCTCGGCCCCCTCGCGAACAGCGGGATCAACCTGAAGCGGATCGAGTCCCGCCCCATCGTCGGGCATCCGAACAAATACCGTTTCTTCGTCGAGATCGAGGGCAACACCGCCGACGGCAGGATCCGCAGCGTCCTCGACGAGGCGAAGCAGTTCTGCATCCAAATGCGGAACTTCGGCTCCTATCCTTCCGACATCCGCCTCGAGTCCTGACGTCCTCGGCCCTCCAGGGCCGCTCACCTCGGCTTCAGCACGTAGTTCACGGACACCTCGCCCGGCTGCCACGCCTTCAGCTCGCCGTTCTGGAGGGTGTGGATGTCGTAGTCCAGCTCCCGGACCTTCTCGAGCACCCGCGTGCCGTGCCCTCCGGCGTCGAGGGGCGCATTCACCTCGATCAGCATCGTCGGCCGATGGTGGAGCAGGGTGCGGCGGGCGCCGTCGAGCACCTCCAGCTCATGCCCCTCCACATCGCACTTGATGAAGTCGATCCGATCGATCCCGTGATGGGCGCAGAAATCGTCGAGAGTGCTCGTCTCGACCGCGACCGACTTGCCGCCGCCCTCGCCACCAGCCAGGGACGCCTCGTAGTGGTTCAGCGTGCCGTCCTCCCTGACCGGGATGACCATCTCCGAAACCCCCGTCCGGTCGGAGAGCGCGGTGCGGAAGATCCGCGCGTTGCTCAAGCCGAGATGGGCGCAATTCCCCTCGAGCACGCCGAACATGTCGCCGGTCGGCTCGAAGGAGAAGACGCGCCCCTCCTTCCCCACCGATTCCGAGAGGAAGCGGGTGAACAGCCCGAAGTTCGCCCCCAGGTCGAAGACCGTGTCCCCCGGCTTCGTGAGCAGGGAGATCGCGGCGAGATCCGGCTCGTCGGTGAGCTGCGCCTGCCGGAGCTTCCGGCGGTAGTGGACTTGCCGGAGAAAGGCCTGGAGCCGCTCGGGAAGCATGGCAGCCACCGGCTTCAGAATTTGTTTCAGACGCGAAGTCATCGAGGGGTGATGGATAGCCATTGGCTTTGGGGTTTGTTTTATATGGAAATTATTAAAAATATCATTTCCTGCAAATCCATCAACCCAAAAGAAAAAGCCCGGAGTCTCCCTCCGGGCTTCCGTGGAGCAGCCGCCGCCCTCAATCCCTCAATCCCTCAATCCCTCAATCCCTCAATCCCTCAATCCCTCAA
>CAYSZN010000081.1:0-9716 GCA_964435425.1 uncultured Akkermansia sp.
TGCAACGAGGCCGACGCCTACCTCATCATGGACGACTCGAATCCCGCGCCGCGCCTCCTCACCCGGCCCGGCGAAGGGATCTACAACGACCGTGCCGGAGCCGCCGAGGCGAACTCCCCCTTCCAAGTCGTGTGGCTCGGCGAGGAGGAGCGCGACCGCATTCTCGAGCACGTCGCCGAACAGGATCGCAAACGGAACGGAGCGCCGCGTCCCCTCGTCGTCTTCGAGGGCAACGCCCCGGCGGAGGCGGAGGCCGATCCCGTTCTCGCGGAGCGGCTGAGGCAAGGGCCGGCAGGCGGTCCGCCGCGGATCTTCCTCGGTGCGCCGAACTCGATCAAGGGCCCCACCGAGGTCAGCTTCGCCCGCCAGAGCGGCAACCATCTCCTCCTCGTGGGCCAGCGCGAGGATGCCGTCGATGCCATCGTCGTCGTGGCCCTGCGGATGCTGCGGGCGCAGTTCGGCGACGGCATCCGCCTCGTCCTCGTGGACAGCCGCTTCGCCGCTCCCGACGATTCGCCCTTCCGCCACACCGTCGAGCGCATCGGCGGAGTCGAGTGCCCCGACGGACATGGGATGGGTCCTCTCCTGAACGAGCTCGCGGCCTCGCTCAAAGCCGTGGCCGAAGGCTCCGCGCCCGATCCGGGACGGCCCGTCGTCCTTTTCATTCCGAACCTGCACCGCCACCGCAAGCTGCGGCACGAGGAGGATTTCTCCTTCTCCCTCGACGCCGACGGAGGCGAGGCGAAACCCTCCGACTCCCTGCAGGAGATCCTTCTGGAAGGGCCGCCCTGGGGCTGCCATCTCGTGGCCTCCTTCGACTCCTACGGCAATCTCGTCCGCACCCTGGGACGGAAGGCTGCGGGAGAGTTCGAGAAGAAGGTGCTCTTCCAGATGAGCGCGGCCGACTCCGCCAGCCTCGCCGACTCCGGCAAGGCCGCCGAGCTGGGGCTCCACCGCGCCCTCCTCTACGACGAGGCCGCCGGGACCACCGAGATCTTCCGGCCCTATGCGATGCCGGGCCTGGGATGGCTTGGGTGAAGAAGCAGGCTGGGCTTGCCGAGCGACAGGAAGCCGCCCCTCCTTCGTCGGATCGGACGGATCGGCGGTGATGACAGATCGGATCCGGGGTCCACTCCGCAATCGTCCGGATCTCTTCCATTGCTCATTCCAAGGCCAGAACCACCCGGAAACCGTTGACATGGTTCCGGTAGTCCGGCTCCCGCCCGTCGCGGTTCGACAACAGCAGGGCTCCCCGCGATTGGAAGCGCCAACAGCTGTCCCGCGTCGTGCGGAGCTGCCCTGCGGCGTTGAACCGGTCCTCGACCCATTCGCGGACGTTCCCGCCCAGATCGTAGAGGCCGAACGGGTTCGGCCGGTAGCTCATCACCGGCGCGGTCGTCGGGAAACCGTCGTCGTAGTCCTCCAGATAGGGGTCGCCGTCATAGGGGGCCTTCGCCTTCCGGCTCTGGTCGCTGTAGTTGCCGGAGCCGGGCGGCGGAGGCCACTTTCCCTCCCAGGGAAATTCGTCGTCCACCCTGCCCTTCAAGGTCTCGGGCGTGTCCCGCGAGGAACGCCGCTCCTTGCGCCCCAGCCCGGCGGCGAAGCTCCATTCCTCGTCCGTCGGCAGCCGGTAGGTCCGACCCTCCTTCCGGCTCAGCCACTCGCAGAAGGCCGTCGCGTCCTCCCAGCTCACCCTCCACACGGGATGTTCCTCCCCGCGCTCGGTGACGGTGAATCCCTCCGTCCTCTGGCTCCTCCAAGCATCGTCGGCATCGCGGTGCTCCGCCGCGTAGGCCGCATAGTCCCGATACCGGGTCTCGTGGATGCAGAACAGCACCTTCGTCCCCGGCACCGGCACGAACCTCATGCCGAGGCTGTTCTCGAAGGGATTTTCCTTGCCGGCCCGGTCCGGCGTCGAAGCGGTGCCGGCGGCGCCTGTCCCCGCGGCCGGAGGGGGAGATGCGGGAGCCGCAGGCGCGGAGGCCGCCTGCAGCGCCTCTCGGACCGTTCGCACGGCCAAGGCCCCGTCCAGATCGCCGGTGCGGGTCAGCTCGCTCTGGTAAGCTTCGAGGGCCTGGTCGTACTGGGCCTTGATCGGAGCGGCTTTTTGGTCGAGGTCCGCCTCCAAGCTGGCGAGGGCGGTACGGTAGGTCCGTCGTATGGCTTGCAGCGCGGGCGCGGCGGCGCTGTCGTCGGCAGGCAGAGGGAAGCCGGACTCGACGCGCTGCCTCTCCCCGCGCAGGGCGAGCGCGTCGTCGAGCCGCCCGGCCTGCGTCTCGGCGGCCAAGGCGCGGTCGAGGGCGGAGAGGTAATTGGCGTCGAGGTCCCGGACTGCTGCTGCGTGGGCTGGGCCGACCTGGTCGCCGAGAACCGTCTCGTAGGCGGTGCGCAGTTCGGCCATGCGCTGCTCGACAGGCGACGCCGGAGCCTGGCCGTGGGCGGGCGCCTGCAGGCAGAGAAGGACGGTGGCGGCGACGGCACAGGGTGTCTTCAGAAGGTTCATAGGGTTGCGTGCATTGGGTGATTGAGGAGAGAAACCGGCCGAAGGCGCCGGCCCCACGCAGCTTCGATACATCATTCCGGAGACGACTTCGGCTTCCGAGCCAGATCCTCGATTTCCCGGAGGAGGGGGCGGTTGGTTTCGAGTCCCGCGATGGGAGAGTAGAGATCGCCGAAATGGCCGATGAGGAGACCGGCCATTCCGTAGCGGTCGCGCTGGGCCTGGAGAGCCTCCATCGTCCCCTTTTCCACGGTCGGAACCAGTCCCTCGCCGCGCGACGTCCACGCGTTCCATTGGGCCAGCGCGGGACGGCCTGCGGCCCGCTCCATCCAGATGGCGTTCACGTCCTCGAACTTCTCCCCGATCTGGGCTGGCGTGCCCGCATAGAAATAGGCCACCACCAGCACATCGACCTCGGGAGACACCGGTCCGGGATCCCTGCCGCGCGGACGCTCCACGTAGAAGCCCCAGAGCTGCAATGACGGGGACGCCTCCTTGAGAAGCTTGCCGAATTCGGTGAGCGCCTCCGGTCCCACCCCATCGTAGTTGGGGTGGATCCAGCCCATGCCGAGAACGGTGTCCCGGTTGGAGGCGGCGAGCGGGATGCCGGCGGACTCCGCCTCGGCGCGGTTGTCGTTTCGGAACAGCATCACCACTTTCAGCCCCCGCTTTCTCGCTTCCCGGATGATCGCGTCTCCCTTGTCCTGCCATCCATGGTCGAGGACGAGGTTCGCGTTCCCGGGAAAGTCCCGGAGGGAGCGGGGATCGTTCACCGCGTGGCCGAGGATGCCCTCCTCGAAAATCGCAGGCAGGGACGCTTCGGGCGGCGCGGTGCCGGGCGCAGGGGCCTGCGGCAGCGATTCCACGGCCTTCTTCACCTCCAGCGCCCCGTCCAGATCCCCGGCGCGGGTCCTCTCGGTCTGGTAGACTTCGAGGGCCTGCCGGTACTGGTCCTTGAGCGGGGCGGCCTGCTGGTCGCGCCGCGCCTCCAACCCGGCGAGGGCGGTCCGGTAGGTCCGGCGCAGGGCTTGCAGCGCGGGGATGGCGGCACCGTCGTCGGCCGGCAGCGGCCCGCCGGACTCGAGGCGCTGCCTCTCGTCGCGCAGGGCCAGCGCACCGTCCAGATCGCTGCCCGAGGTGGCGGTGGCGAGGGCACGGTCGAGGGCGACAAGGTATTTGGCGTCGAGGTCCGCCACCGCAGAGGCGTGGGCCTGGCCGGGGCCGTTTCGGTAGGCGGTCCCGTAGGCGGCGCGCAGCTCCGCGAGGCGCCGGGCCACCGGGGAGGAGGCGTCCGCGGCGGGTTCGGCGGACGGGGCGAGCTCCCGGATGCGCAGGTTGCGGAATTCGACCGGGCCTTTGAATCCCCATACCGCCAGTCGGCCTCGTGTGCGGGAGAGATCGAGGGAACGCCCGCCGGAAGCCTGCCGGACGAGCTTGCCCAGCGGGACATCCTGAACGGTGGTTCCGTTGATCGCGACAGTAAGATGCTGGTTCTCCACGCGGATCTCGTGCTCGTTCCACGTCCCCGGCTCGCCCATGGCCGCCCGCGACGGAGCTTGGTATCCGAACACGGCGCCGTGCTTCCTCCACGGTTCCCAGCCTGCGGAACCCGGGTCGGTATCGTCGTGGAGGACTACCCCGAACGCGGCGTTGGGAGCGCCCCGGCCGGGCTGCGGAGGATTTTGCTCCCGGATGCCAAGCTCGGCATGAGCGCCGGCGGAGAGACGCAGGTCGAATTTCAGGCTGAAGTCACCGTATTCCTCGGTGCCGACCAGATTGCCTTTGCCACTGCTCAGAATGCCGTTCCCGATCTGGAATTGGGAAAGATCGCCCGTCCAGCCGGAAAGCGAGCCGTCGGGGAACAAAGGCTGCCAGTCGGGGTCGGCGGGCGGGGCAGTGGCAGCAGTAGGGCTGTCGTTCTTCTCATAGACCACCTCGATGGTTTGGCCGCTGCGGTGCGTGGCGGTGCCCGCCATGGCGGACGGCTTCGCCGACGACGGAGGCCGCATCGCGAAGGTCCACCCGCTTTTCCATTCCAGTTGCAGTTCGGTGGCGGATACGAGCGTCCATGTGCCGTCCACTTTGGTTCCATCGCCCCACCAAGCGGCTTTGCCATCGGCGAGCAGTTCCATTTCGTATACAGCTCCTGGCGTGTCCATGTTCGTGCGCGTCCATTTGCCGAGCACGGAGGGAGCGGAAGAGGCAGCAGGGGTGGCAGTCACCCCGGCATCGGCGGCGAGGACGACTCGGAAGCCTCGATTGTTGAGGCGCGCCGTCGGGGTGTTGCTGTCGCGACTCGATGAACGCAAGTTGAACACCGAATGATGGATGAATGAAGCCCCCCGCTGCACCCGGCGATCCTGCACGGCGTTGAACCATTCCTCGACCCACTCAGTTACGTTCCCACCCATATCATAAAGCCTCAATGAGTTCGGCGGGAAACTCATCACCGGCGCTGTCGTCGGATAGCCGTCGTCGTGCTCCAGGTAGCCGTCACCTTCGCGTGTGGCCGGGACGTTGATCTTGCGGCTTTGGTCGCTGTAGTTTCCCGCATCCGCAGGCGGTGGCCATTCGGCGCCCCAGGGATACACATCGTTCACTTTGCCATGCAGGCTCTCGGGAGTGTCGCCAAGCGAACGGCTCTCCTTTCCACCCAAACCCACGGCAAGGCTCCATTCCTCGTCGGTTGGCAGGCGATAGGTGCGCCCTTCCTTCTTGCTGAGCCATGCGCAAAAATCCTGTGCATCTTGCCAGTTCACCTTGATCACCGGATGGTCTTCGGTTCGCTCGGTGATGCTGACACCATTGGCAACCTGGTTTTTCCAGCTCTCATCCACACCGGGATTCTCCGCCGCATAGGCCGCGTAGTCCTTCCAGCGCGTCTCGTGGATGCAGAACAGCACGTCCGTCCCCGGCACGGGCACGAACTTCATGCCGAGGCTGTTCTCGAAGGGCTGGTCCTTGGTGGCGGTCGCGGAGGAAGGCGTCGAGGCAGGAGAAGTGGCGGTCGATGTGCCGCCGACTTCCGCATCGAGGATGAGACGTTCGATCTTGCGGGCCTTGGGCTCCGAGCCGCTGAGCACATTGAGTCCGATGCCCATGCGACCGCTGGAGAGGTTCGAGTCCTCCACCCGGATCAGCATCTCGCCATTGAGGCTGCCGGTGATGACCTTTCCCACGGCACGCAGCTCCAGGGTATAGGGCTCGTCCGCAGCAGGCGCCAAGCCATCGACCCTCTGGAGATTTCGGTAGTCGTTCTTCTCCTGCTCGGGGTTCCAGGTGGCCAAGATCAGATCCAGCGTCGTGTTTCGGCGCTCCAGTTGGTAGTAGGACCGGTTTTGCCGAACCACCAGCCTGCCGCCGACTTCGATGAATTCCGCCCGGACGGCGCTGTCGCCGGCGTGCAGGGGATGAATCGCGGTACTTGTCTGCGCTTCCTGCTTCCTCACCACCCAGCCGTCGCGGAGTTCGAGCGGAGCATTGGGGTGGAAGTCCTCCGGCTTGTCCAGAAACGGAGTCCATGCTTCCATGCGCTCCCCCGTCGCCGATGGCGGCGTTGCCGGTGCCTGGCGCTTTTCCTTCGCCGGAGGGATCGGATCCGTCGGACTGACCTGCTCGCCCTGCCCGGCTGGCTCTGTCGCCGGGCTCGATGCCACGGCGACCGGCACGGGCGTCCCGCGCCCCAGATACCACCACGACGATCCCGCCCCGGCCAGCAGCAGCGCCCCCGCGATCCAGAGGGCGGGATTGGCCGGTTTCGACCGTTTGCCCGCCTTGGGCTTGGGCCGGGCCTTGGGAACGGGAGAGGCGGGCGCCGGTTCCGCAGGGGCGGGCTCGGGCGTGGGCACCTCCAGCACGGTGGTGCGGATATGGTCGACGTCGTTCTTGATCTCGCTGGCCTGCTGATAGCGCAGCTCGGGATCCTCGGCCAGCGCGCGCACGACCACGTCGTCGAGCCGCACGTCCACCTGCACCCGCTGGCTCGGCGCAAGCCAACTGCCGCGCGGCGGACGCCCGGTGAGCATCTCGTAGAGCATCACGCCGAGGGAAAACAAGTCGGCACGGTGGTCGGCGGTGCCGTAGATCTGCTCGGGCGCCATGTAGTCCGGCGTGCCCATGACGACGTTGCTGCGCGTCAGGGCGGCGCTCTCCTCGTGCAAGGGCCGGGCGAGCCCGAAATCCGCGAGCTTCGCCCGCCCGTCGGCAGTGAGGAGAATGTTGGCCGGCTTGATGTCGCGGTGCACCACACCCTGGCTGTGGGCATACTGCAGCGCGTCGCAGACCTGGGAGACGATCTCCAGCGACTGCGCCTCGCTCAGGCCCGGTCCGTGGAGCACCCGGTGGAGGTCGGTACCGTCGACGAACTCCATCACGAAGTAGAGATGCCCCTCCCGGGTCTGTCCGAAGTCGTAGACCGCGACGATGCCCGGATGCTGGAGCCGGGCGAGCGTCCTCGCCTCGCGCTGGAACCGGGCGATGAAGGAATCGTCGGCGGCCATCTCGGCGGGCAGCAGCTTGATGGCGACGGGCCGGTCGAGCGCGGTCTGCCGCCCCTTGTAGACCGCCCCCATCCCTCCCCGCCCGAGGAAGGACTCGATGCGGTACTGCGGCAACAGCTTCGCGAGCGCCTCCGGCTCCGGCGGAGCCCAGGGACCGACGGCGCCGGAGGTGGGGCGGGTCTGCAGGGCGCGGCGCAGCAGCTCCTCCGGCGAAGCATCGATGCCGGGGCGGTCGCCGGGGAGGAAATCCGAAGCCCGGAGTCCGGAATCCGAATTTGGCTGGGAGTCGTCTGGGCTCATGGCGAATCGTCGTATCGGTGGAGTTCCGCGCCAATCGGCGGTCCCGCAAAGCGCTGGCATGGTTTCGGATTTCGGGTTTTTCAAACGCATCCGATCAGTTCGGACAGCTCGGCCTTGATGTTGTCGGAGGTGGGGTCGTCGAGGGTGACCGCGACCTGCCGTATCAGCAGCTCGCGCCATCGCTCCCGCAGCCGGTGGACGTGGGAGCGGAGGGTGGCGGGATTCATGCCGAGCTGGACGGCGGCCTGCTGGTAGCTGGCCTCGCCGCTCCGGGAGAATCCGAGGAAGGGGCCGAGGGCGGCGAACAGGTCGGCCTTTCCCTCGGCCGCATACTGCTCCTCGATCGTCCGGGTGGTGGTCTCCAGGAGGATGAGCGCCCAGCGGCGCTGGTAGAGGCGGTCGGGGCTGAGATCGTCGCAGGTCTCGGCGACGAAGCACCTCTCGGCCCATTGCGGATCGATGGACAGCACCTTGCCCGAACCTCGCTTGAGCGCACGGGCGCGGTCCGCCTCGTTCGACAGATAGCGGACGACGCAGGTGAGGAGGAAGGTGCGCAGCTTCCCCTTGTCCTCGTCGGCGACGGCGAGGAAGCGCTTCTCGATGAGCTGGGCGAAGAAGCCCTGGGTCAGGTCCTCGGCGTCGTGCGGACGGTGGCCGCTGCGGCGGATGAAGGCGTAGATGGGATACCAGTAGATCTCGCAGAGACGGGACAGGGCGGCGAGGGAGTCCGGACGGTCCTCGGAAAGGGCCCGCCGGACCACGCTCCAGCTCGTGGTCTGGAAGGTGTCCTTGTCGCTGGGGAGACTCATGGGGAAAAATGGCTTCAGGAATGTTTTCAGATTTCGGACCGACATGTTGCAAGGAAAATGATTTTTTTGCAGCCAGCCCTCCGCTCCAGCGAGCCGGCAGCGTTCCGACGAGGCAAGATCCATTCGAAGAAAGCCTTGCCGAGTCCACCACCTTCCCTACAATCCGACCCCATGCCCAAGGAACTGAACTTCAAACAGGAGCTGGTCGGCTGCTTCGGATTCCCCGTCGCGGAGAATCCGACCCAGGCGATGATCGAGCCCGCCTTCCGCGCGATGGGTCTGGACTGGCGCTACCTCACGCTCGAGGTACGCCCCGGGCAGCTCGCCGCCGCCGTCGCCGGGGCACGAGCCTTCGGCTTCCGCGGATTCAACTGCACCCTCCCGCACAAGGTCGCGGTGATCGAGCATCTCGATGGACTGGGCGAGTCGGCCTCGCTGATGGGCGCGGTGAACTGCGTCGTCAACCGCGAGGAACGGCTCATCGGGGAGAACACGGACGGCAAGGGCTTCGTCGCGAGCTACCGCGAGCTCGATGATCCGTCGGGAAAAACGATGGTTCTCCTCGGCGCGGGTGGCGCGGCGCGGGCCATCGGGGTCGAGATGGCCTTGGCGGGCTGCTCGCGGATCACCCTCGTGAACCGCGACGAAAGACGTGGCCGGGAGCTGGAATCCCTCTTCTCGGGACCTCTCCGCGAGGCTGTGCGGAACGCCTCGGGCCGCGAGTTGGCGGTCGACTACGTGCCCTGGCTGGGGGACTTCGTCCTACCGGAGCACACCGACATCCTCGTCAACGCGACCTCCATCGGCCTCTATCCCGATGTGGAGGCGCGCATCCCTCTTGCGATGGACTCGCTCCCGCCCGAAACCCTCGTCGCCGACGTCATCCCGAATCCTCCGACAACCCGCCTCGTCCGCGAGGCGAGGGAAAGGGGCTGCCGCGTCATCGACGGGCTCGACATGCTGGTCGCCCAAGGCGTCATCGGCATCGAATACTGGACGGGCCGGACGCCGGACTCGCAGGTGATGCGGCGCGGCTTGGAGGAGGTCTTCGCATAGGCCAGCCTGTATCCGCGGGCATCTACCACGTATCGAGTGTTTCCTAGGGGTTCGTCCGAGATCGATGGTCCGCCTGCCAGAAAGGGATGACCGCAAAAAAGGCCCAGAGCCCCGTTCATCAAGAGCCTCGGGAAGCTTTCGCGCCCATCCCCCTTCCGTCCCTACGCGCCGCTTCGGAATTCCTGGGTAGCCCGTCTATTTATTAACATCGAAGAGAAAAAAGATCAGGGTCTCGCCATCCACCCCTCTTCACTCGTTCGTGCCGAACCAGAGAACGGTAGCGGTGCTGCCCTGGCTGTTGGGATGTCGGCTTTCCGCCGTGCGGATCGCGGCGGTGTGGTAGGTGCCGGAGAGGCCATCGGCGAGGAGGACGGTGCGGGGATAGTTCAGGCCCTTGCTGTAGTCGTGATGGAGCTCGACCAGCCGCCATTCGCCGCCGTCGATGCTGACCTCGAGCGCCCCCGCGTCGGGGCCGGCGAGGACGAAGGCAGCCAGGGCCGATCCGGCGAAGGTGTGGTAGAGGTAGTCGCCCGCCCCGTCGGAGCGCAGGGC
>CAYSZN010000082.1:0-6076 GCA_964435425.1 uncultured Akkermansia sp.
GGGGGCGGCCGGCGGCCGCCGTAAAAGGTGAAAAGTGGGGGTGATTTTCTTACTCTTACTCCTTACTCTTGCTCTTACTCAAGCGTCGTTTGGCCTGGCGACTGGGAGTAAGAGCAAGAGTAAGGAGTAAGAGTAGGAGTTCAGAGAGGGCGATAAACCACAGGATCACCAGAGGCGACAGACTGATTGGGTTCGAGGCGGACAAGGCAGTTGGCTTGGCTGAGGCCGTAGATGGCGTGGGATTGCTGGGTGCCGGAAAGACGGACATGCCCATTTCCGGCGATGCCGCGCAGGTAGTGGGGGCGGTCGCCGGGATTGGCCATCGCCTCCGCGGCAATGCCGGCGAGCATGCCCGACCCGCCGGAGCCTGTCTCGGCTTCGTGACCGAGGAGACGCCGGATCACAGGCTCGACGAAGAGCGAGAAAGTGACGAAGGCCGAGACCGGGTTGCCGGGGAGGCCGAAGACGAGGGTGCCATCGGGATGGTGGCCGAAGAGAAAGGGCTTGCCGGGCTTCACCCGCACCCGCCAGAAATCGGTGACGACGCCGAGCTCGTCCAGCGCGCCCTTCACGTAGTCCCGCTCGCCCACGGAGACGCCGCCCGCGACGACGACGAGGTCGGCGGTGGAAAGGGCGCGGGCAAGGACGGCGCGGAGCTCGCCGGGATCGTCGAGGGCGTGTTCCGCCGCCGCGACCGCTCCGGCACGGGCCACGGCCGCTTGGAGCATGGGAGAGTTGCTGTTGTAGATCTCGCCGGGGAGGAGCGGCGCGCCCGGTTCGACGAGCTCGTCGCCCGTGGTCACGATCTGGACGAGGGGCTTCGCATGGACCGGCACCTCGGGGATGCCCTGCGAGGCGAGCAGCCCGAGCCGCGCCGGAGTTAGGACATCGCCGCGGCGCAGCAGGGTCTGCCCGGCGCAGACATCGCCGCCGCGCCGCCGGATGTTCTCCCCCGCCTCGACCGGCTCGCGGACGACGATGGTGTCGCCCTCGCGGTCGACGTCCTCCTGCATCACGACGGCGTCGGCTCCTGCGGGGATGACCGCGCCGGTGAAGATGCGGATCGCCTCGCCGGGCCCCAGCGCCAGGCCGAGATCGCCCCCGGCGGCCTGAGCCATCTCCGCGACGCGCAGCCGCGCGCCTGTGGTCGCCTCGTGCGCGCGCACGGCGTAGCCGTCCATGCTCGAGTTGTCGAAGGGCGGAGAGTCCACGGCTCCGGCCAGTTCCTGCGCGAGGACTTGGTCCAGGGCAAGCTCGAGCGGCACCCAGATCACGGAACCGGGGCTGGTCCTTTCCAATATGCGATGCCGCGCTTCCGTTTCCTCCAGCATGCCGGGATGAAAGAGGCGTCGGAGCAGGGTGTCAAATCGGGACTGCTCGCGCAATCCATGGTTTGGCGTCCAGTCGGGGCGCGAAGCGCGGTAGGGACGCACCGCTGGGGCGTCCGCTGCGGAAGCATGGGCCCATCCGACGCGGACGCCCCGGCGGTGCGTCCCTACCAGGTTTCGTCGGGTGGGCAAGGGTTTGCTTTCGCTTGACCCCGCGCCTTCCCGTCACTCCCCGTATCCCTGCGGATGCGCCAGGTGCCAGTCCCAGGCGCTTTGCACGATGGAGCGCAGGTCGGCGTATTTTGGCTGCCAGCCCAGCTCCTCGCGGATGCGGGTGCTGTCGGCGATGAGGGTGGCAGGGTCTCCGGGGCGGCGCGGAGCGATCTCGGCCGGGATCTCGCGGCCGCTCACAGCGCGGACGGTCTCGACGACCTCCTTCACGCTGAAGCCGTTTCCGTTGCCGAGGTTGTAGCGCAGCGTCTCGCGGTCTCGCAGGGCTCCGAGGGCGAGGAGGTGGGCGGCGGCGAGATCCTCGACATGGATGTAGTCGCGGACGCAGGTGCCGTCGGGCGTCGGGTAGTCGTCGCCGAAGATCTTGATCGAGGGCCGCTGTCCGAGCGCGACCTGGATGACGAGGGGGATCAGGTGGGTCTCGGGATCGTGGTCCTCGCCTCTCGTCGGCGTGCATCCGGCGGCGTTGAAGTAGCGGAGGCAGGCGTAGCGGAGGCCCTTCGTCCGGTGCGCCCAGTGGAGGATGCGCTCCACAAAGAATTTCGACTCGCCGTAGGGGCTGCCCGGCACGATCCGCTCGTCCGCCGCGATGGGGATGCGCTCGGGTTCGTCGAAGAGATTCGCCGTCGAGGAGAAGATGAAGCGCTCCACCCCATGCTCCACCGCCGAGGAGATGAGGTTGACGGCATTGCCGACGCTCTCTCCGAGATACTTGAACGGCAGCTCCACCGACTCGCCCACCAGGGTGTAGGCCGCGAAGTGCATGATCGAGTCGGGACGGAACGCAGCCATCGCGGTATCGACCGCCGGCTTGTCCTTCAGGTCGGCCTCGAAGAAGGTGGCGGACGGATTCAGGGCGGCGCGGTGACCCTGGTAGAAGTTGTCGAGCACGGCGACCTCGTGCCCTGCCGCGAGGAGGGCATCGACGGCCACGCTTCCGATATAGCCGGCTCCGCCGGTGACGAGCACTTTCATAGGATGTTGGGGGGTAGCAAACGCGCGGGAATCTTGCGGTATCCGGGCCCTGGACGCAAGCGGTTCGTGCGATCTTGCCCATGGAGCGATGCCCTTTCGGTCCGAGGTCCCCGCTTGTCAGCGCTCCGCTCTTCGCGGAGGTTCGGGGCGTGATCCTCCTCCGCATCTTCGTCGATGTCTGCCTGCCCATCCTCGTCCTCGTCGGTCTGGGATGGGGGCTGGACCGGATCTTCGGCCTCGACCTGAAGACTCTCGTCAAGCTGAACCTCTACCTCTTCGTTCCCGCCTTCATCCTCGTGCGGCTCTCTAGCTCGGATCTGGCTGCGGCGGTCGGGCTGAAGGTCGTGGCCTTCACCTTCTGCGTCATCCTCGCGATGGGGGCGGCGAGCTGGATCGCCTGTGCCCTGCGGAGGCAGCCTCCGGGGCAGCGCTACGCGATGAAGCTGAGCACGATGATCTACAACTGCGGGAACTGGGGCATCCCCCTGACGACCCTCGCCTTTTCCGAGCTGGGGCCGGTCGTGCAGGTCTTCGTGCTCGCGACGATGAACCTCACCAGCTTCTCCCTCGGCGTCTTCCTCGCCAACGCGGGCAGCAGCGAGCGGAAGGGGCTCTTCCGTCCCATCCTCAAGCAGCCGTCGCCCTATGCCATTCTCGCGGCCCTCGTGCTCCGTGCCTCCGGCAATCCTCTCGAGGACGTGGTCTTCGTCTGGGTGCCGCTGGGCTACCTGGCCGATGGCCTCGTCGGCTTCGCCCTCCTCACCCTCGGCGTCCAGTTGTCGCAGACGAAGCCACCGCCTCCGCGCGGCAACCTCTCCATCGCCCTCGCCATCCGTCTCGTCGGAGGGCCGCTCGCCGCCATCGCCCTGACGTGGCTCTTCGGCTTCCGCGGCGAGATCGCCGCCATCCTCATTCTCGGCGCGGCCGCCCCGACCGCGGTCAACACCGCCCTGCTCGCCCACGAGTTCAAGGCCGACAGCCGTTTTGCAGCGGCGGCGGTGCTCTACTCGACCTTGCTTGCGACCGTCGTCGCGACTTTGCTGCTGGCGGCGTTGAGGGCGGGATGGGTGCCGTGGGCTTGAAAAATCCGAAGCTCGAAATCCGAAATCCGAAGCCAAAAGTTCGGATTTCGAGCTTCGGATTTCCGCCCTCAACGAGGACGGCCCGTTTCCCCGCTCCGGCGGCTGCCGCTTTCGGTGCGGTTTTCCCGCCTTCGGGTTTCCCCCTGTCCGGCGTTCTGTGTTCCCTGGGGCTGCCCGCCGGGGGCGGCCTGGCCTTGCGGCGGAGTCGCGGGGACGGCGATGTCGTGTCCGTCGGAAAGGCGCATCATCGCCCCTCGGATGAGGTTGCCGCGCTCCTCGCGCGACATGTCGGGGTAGCTCTTCCTGACGTGGTCGATGTATTCGCGCAGCTTGGCTTGCCTTTCTTCGGGTAATGCCCGGAAGCGTTCGATCTCCTCGGGCGTCGGTCCCCGCGGGCGCGAGCTGCCGGAGGAACCGCCCGCCTGGTTGGGCGCTCCGGGGGTGGGCCGGGGTTCGGGACGGATCTGGCTCGTCTCGTAGCGGAGCTCCGCCTCGTCGCCGGCAAAGGCGATCTTCGCGGCGACGTCGTCGAGCAGCGGCGCCGGGACGATCTCGACGAGGGAGATGCCGACGTCGTTGCCGCCCTCGGGCGTGACGACGATCGTCTTTTTCGTCTCCCGGTTGTAGAGCGTGGCGACGCGTTCTCCGCCGATCGTGGCGACGCCGCGCAGGGCGTAGGTCTCGGGCAGGCTGAGGACACGGGTGAAGGGGCTCGTCTTGCGCAGCGCCTCGAAGTCGGCTTCCGAAGGGGCTTCGGGGACGCCCTCCGGCAGGGGCGGCGGCGTCTCCGCGGCGGCGAGCCGGGCGAGGAGGAGCGCCGCGAGACCGGGGAGGGGAAGGAGGGCTTTCATGGTGGCAAGTTGCATCCGACCCTGTCAGCTCTCCGGCAAGACCCTGTCGGATGCGGACGACGGGGCCTCCAAGGTGTCGGTCGGGAGGGAGGGCGCCAGCGCTTCTCCGGTTTCGGGGTGGAACCAGCGGGCGATCGTGATGCCGCATTTGGCCTGCGGCTCGAGCTCGCGGGAGCGGGTGGCTAGCTCGAGTTCCAGATCCTTGATGACGAGGAACTTGTCCGGCCCCTGCAGGGTGGTGAGCCAGTCGATGACGGCGGCTTCGGGCCCCTCGACCTCGAGCCGCACGGCGACCTCGATGTAGAAGGCGCCGCGGACGATGTCCTGCAGGCTCTGCCGGTCGATGCGGAGCTTGCGGTTGTAGACCTCGTCCTGCAGCGACAGCGCCAGGTCGCCCTGGAGCTTGCCGAGGGTGGCGCCCTGTGTCTTCGGCATGTTCGCATCGAGCCATTGCTCGCGGGCGGCGGCCTTCGGGGCCTCGTCCAACCACATCTCGTGGTCGGCGAGCGTGCTTTTCAGCGTCGCGATCTTCGCGTCGCTCCCGCGCAGGGTCTTCAGCACGGAGCGCGCCGCGAAGCCGTTGCCGACGGCGAAGATCACGCCGAGGCAGAGCCCGAGCATCCATTTTTCCCTGGCGGTGAGCGGCCTCATCCTTCGTTCTTGGGCTTTCCTTCGATCTCGAAGGTGGCGGTGTTGTTGCGTTCGACCTTCGGGTTCGGCATGCTCCACTCGTAGCGTCCGAACCCCTCCATGCTCTGGAGATCCTCGAGGAGCCGGTTGGCGAGCTGCACGTCGCGGGCCTGGCCGCGAAGGCGGATCTGGCGTCCCGTGGTGCGGTATTGGCGCAGGACGACGCCGCTGCCCGGCAGGGCCGAGGTGATGCGGCTGAGCTGCACGACGGGAAAGAGATCCTTGTCGAAGGCCGGTTCGAGGGCCCGCCAGCGCTCCTCGGCGAGCTGGACGCGCTCGACGTCGGGCTGGACGATGGCGATGCGGTGCTCCAGCGCGGCGATCTCGCGTTTCGTCGCCTGGGCCTCCTTCCAGATCCACACACCGGCGACGGCATAGGCGACGAGCCCGATGGCGAGAAGGGCGAGATTGCGCGCGACGGCGCGGCGGCGGCGGCGATGGCGCGAGACCTCGGCAGGGAGCAGGCGGGTGCGAGCCTCGCCCTTCGCAGGAGGGCGGGGAGGCTCGACGCGGACGGGGAGGGAGAGGGCGGCGCGGAATTCGGCGAGCGGCTCCGGGTCGGCTTCGTCGAGGAAGAGGACGAGTTCGGCCGGAGGCGCCTGCTCGAAGAGGCGTTCGCCCTTGAGCCCGAGCAGGATCAGGTTCACTTCGGAGGCGAGGGCCTTGCCCAGTTCCGGCTTGCCGCCGAGCACTTGGACGAGGGCGGGGATGCCGCCGACGAAGAGGCCGAGGACAAAACGGCCGTGCTCGAGCCAGAGGGAGGCGCCCGTCGGGTCCGGGGACGCGGCGCGCGTCGGGGTAGGGGGGCGGAGGGCGGTCGACAGGGTGTAGCCCGCCGCGGTCGGGACGATCCAGCCGGGAGAAATCCACGGTGCCGTCGATCATGAGGCGAAGCTCGACGTCGGGCATCTGGTCGACC
>CAYSZN010000082.1:6086-9694 GCA_964435425.1 uncultured Akkermansia sp.
CCATCCGGGAGAGAGCTCCGGAACGACCCGCACCGCGAAGGTGTCGCCCCGGTCGCTCCGGGCGATGCGCTCGTAGTCGACGAGGGGGGAGCCCTTCCCGGCAAGGCCGCGCTTGTCGACCTGGGCGAGGATCATCGATTCGTGCAGGGTCTCCTCCACCGGAGGCAGGTCGGCGAGGAAGGTCGAGACCGCCGCCGCCGGCAGGGCGACGAGTCGGTCGTCGCGTCCGCCGGCGAGCGCAGGCAGGTCCGTGCCCCGGGCGGTTTCGGAGCCGCCGGAGCAAAGGATCCAGCCACGGTCGGGAGCCGGGAGAGCGAGGGAGCTGTGCGACATGCGTTGTGGTGGGGAGCTGCGGGACGGAGGACGAGGCGAGGAAATGGAACCCTCGCGACCGGGGGAAGTTTCCCGGAAACCGCCTGCGGAATCAAGTCCCGTGGAGAAGTGCGCTAAAATCGTCCGATGAGGTGGTTGGCGACGACGAGGTAGCGGTCGGACCACTCTAGGTTCGCTGGACGCAGAGTCGGCACCTCCGGGGCGAGGACCTGGAGGAAGGGGCGGCCCTTGAGCCACTCGCCCGTTTCTTCGTCTCCCTTCAGGGCGAGGAAGGCTCGGCCGTTCGCCTCGCGGTGGAGGTAGAGGACGGTGCGGCGTCCCTTCCACGGATCGATGACCGAGACCTCGAAGCCCGCCGCCGAGGGTGCGTCCTGGATTCCGGTGACGAGCACGTAGTGGCTGGTCGCCGATTCCCAGTGCGGCTGGTCGCCGTTCTTCTCCCTCCGCTTCACGACAAAGGAGCGCAGGTTGAGGATGGGCGGTGTCTCCGCCGCGAGCGAACGGGAGATCATCCCATGGATCCGGGAGAGGTGCTCCGCTTCGCTTTCGTCCCCTTGGCGGTCGAGATCGGACGAGGAGGGCGGGGCGAGGCCGTGGTCGGCGAGCAGTTCGCCGATCCCGGCGGCGAAGTCCTCGCATCGGATGCCGTGGACACCCCAGCGCCTCCGCGTCTGGTCGCCGGTCGAGGGGCGGTGGCGATAGTAGCGGTCGACGAGGAAGCGCATCCTCACCCCGTCCGTCGCTCCGACGAGGGATTTCAGGACGGGCGTGTATTCGGAACCGCCGAAGGTGAGGAAGTTCAGCAAGGTCGCCGGAGCGCATCCGTTGGCCGAATCGGGATAGTCGCGCTGGTCCGCAGGCACCGGGGCAGGGGAGTCCTGCGCGGCGGCGGGGACGCCGAGCAGGAGCATGGCGAGGGCGACGGAAAAAGGACGGGACATGCCGCAGCTTAACCCGGAACGGAACAGAAGTGTTTCAGTTTTCAGTTTGGCAGGGTTCCGTCCGGGCTGGAAAGGAGGGGGACTTTGCAAGTCCCCGTGGGCGGAGCCGGACCAATGGTGGGGACTTGAAAAGTCCCCCTCCTGTACAAGCTTCGGATTTTCCCGATCAAATGTCGTCCCGCGACTCGCCGGCGACGTGGCCGCGGAGCTTCGCCTCGATGAAGTCGCCGAGCTCGCCGTCCATCACCGACTGGATGTTGCTCGTCTCGCAGCCGGTGCGGTGGTCCTTGACCATCTGGTAGGGCTGGAAGACGTAGGAGCGGATCTGGCTGCCGAAGCCGATTTCGCCCTTCTCGCCGTAGACCCGCTCCATCTCGGAGCGCTTCTTGTCCTCTTCGATCTGGAGGAGCTTGGCCTTGAGGATCTTCAGGGCGAGATCGCGGTTCTTGTGCTGGCTGCGCTCGATGGTGCAGCGGACCATGACGCCGGACGGGAGGTGGCGCATCAGCACGCCGGTCTCGACCTTGTTCACGTTCTGCCCGCCCTTGCCGCCGGACCGCATCGTGGTGATCTCGAGATCCTTCTCGTCGACTTCCAGCTCGGGTTCCTCCTCCAGCTCGGGGGTGGCGTCGATGCTCGCAAAGGAGGTGTGCCGCCGCGCCTGCGAGTCGAAGGGGGAAATGCGCACGAGCCGGTGGACGCCGCGCTCGCAGTTGAGGTAGCCGTAGGCGTTCTCGCCTTCGAAGCGAAGGGTCGCGCCGCGGATGCCGACTTCCTCGCCTTCCTGCACATCGACCATCTCGACTTTGAAGCCCTGCTGAGCGCCCCAGCGCTGGTACATGCGCAGCAGCATGTCGGCCCAGTCGCAGGCCTCGGTGCCGCCCGCTCCGGCGTGGATGGTGAGGAAGGCGCCCTCGCGGTCGTGCGGACCGCTCAGCAGGGTCTGCAGCTCGATCTTGTCGAGGGCCTCGCCGATGGACTGGACCTCCCGAAGGACTTCGGCGGCGGAGGCCTCGTCGTCCTCCTCGAGCGCCATGTCGACGAGCACGGGAAGGTCGGCGATGCGGGCGTCCAGCTCGCGGACTGGGATCACCTTGTTCTTCAGCGAGGCCACCTCGCCCATCTTGTTCTGGGCGCGGGTCTTGTCCTCCCAGAACTCGGGGAGGTTCATCTCGGCCTCGACAGCCTCCAGCTGGGCTTCCAGTCTGGGAAAGTCAAAGATACCGCCTGAGCTCGGAGAGCCGGGCCTGAAGGGACTCCGTGGCGACAGCCTGGAGCTTTTCTCTGGTCTCTTGGTTCATGGCGGGGCATAGGGTTTCCACACTTCCCGGAAAGATCAAGCCGGGGATGTGGACTTTGTGGAAATTTGCACGCAACCCGTTCCGGGGGAAACCTTCCCCAAGTCTCCCACGCCCTCCATCTCCCCTCTCCGCAACTCCCCATGAAAGCCCGAGGCACGCTCATCCGCCGTTTCCCGCTGACGGAGACGAGCCTGATCGTGCACTGGTGCACGCACGAGAGCGGCATCGTGAAGACAGTGGCAAAGGGCGCGCGCCGTCCGAAGAGTCCCTTCGCGGGTCGGCTCGATCTGTTCTACCGCTGCGAGCTGGAGATCCATCCGGCGCGAGAGGGCGATCTCCACATCCTCAAGGATCTCACGGTGGAGAGCCCGCGCCTCGGCCTGAGGCGGAACTATCTCCAGACGCTCGCGGCCTCCTATTTCGTGAAGTGGATCGATCTCGTCGCCGAGGACG
This sequence comes from uncultured Akkermansia sp., assembly GCA_964435425.1. Lineage (GTDB taxonomy): Bacteria > Verrucomicrobiota > Verrucomicrobiia > Verrucomicrobiales > DEV007 > Arctic95D-9. The sequence goes on from CAYSZN010000082.1 coordinate 9,115, forward strand.
GCACACCTTTGCCCGAACTGGCCGACCTCCTCGACCGGGGCCTCGACTATCTCGATGGCCGCGAGGCCGATCTCCGCGCCGTGCTGCATTTCGAGCGGCAGCTCGCCGACCTGCTCGGCGTGGCCGAACCGGGGATCGAGCCTCATCGCTGCCTCGTCCGCCATTTCGGCGGGACGCCGCCGCAGCGCGGGGAACTGATGGACCGGATCGGGTGAAGGCTGTCACGTTTTCTTGTGCCGGGAAAATCTTGGGAAACGCCCTTTTTGTCGTCCGATGCCCTCCTCCTTCCAATCCTTTGTGTTCGCCGCCGCTGTTCTCGTCCTGCCCGGACTGGCTGTGGCCCAGACCTTGGAGGACGGCATCGACGCCTCCGCGGAGGTGGGCGAGTTCTCGACGGAGGCGAACTACCGGGAGAACCAGGCCCCCATTCCCTCCGGAGTGTGGCAATACACCGGCGCGCATTCCCACGATGGGAGCGATTCCGTGACATCGGTCCTGCCCAACGAGGCGGAGAGCTACCTTCAGACGAGCATCCAGGGACCGGCCACCGTCTCTTTCTGGTGGAAGGTCGAGGGGGTAG
>CAYSZN010000083.1:0-2167 GCA_964435425.1 uncultured Akkermansia sp.
GCGGCTTCGTCCATCACCTTGCCTCGGGCGACGTTGATGAAGAAGGCTCCGGGTTTCATCTGGGCCAGGCGGGCGGCATCGATGAGGTGCTGCGTGGCGGGCGTCAGCGGTACGAGCACGACGACCACGTCGGATTCGGCCAGCAGTCCATCGAGTGGGCGGTAGCCGGGATGGTCGTGCGGAGTGGCCTTGGTATGGATCACCTCCATGCCGAAGGCGCGGGCGCGGGTCTCGACCATCTTCGCGATGCGGCCGTAGCCGATCAGACCGAGCGTCTTGCCTCCGAGGAGGCTGCCTTCCCAGCGCAGGGGCTCCCTGCCGAGCCGCGCCCAGTCGCCGGTGCGGACGAAGCGGTCGCCCTCCGAGATGCGGCGGGTCAGGTCGAGCATCAGTCCGAGGGTGTGGTCGGCGGTCGATTCGGCGAAGGCGTCGGGCGTGTTGCTCGCGGCGATGCCGCGGCGGCGCAGCTCGGCGAGATCGAGGTTGTCGATGCCCATGGCGGCGTTGGCGACGAATCGCAGCGACTTCGCGGCGTCGAGCAGCTCCGCATCGACGAGCAGCTCGCCCTGGGAGAGGACCGCCGTGCAGTCGCCGATCTGCTCGAGCACTTGCTCCCGCGGCGCGGCGCGGACGCCGTTGTCCGGCATGACGATCTCGGCGATGCCGTCGAGCGGCGAGAGATGTTCCGGGGGAATGTGGACGGTGACGAAGGCACGGGGCAGGTACATCCGTGAATGAACACGAATCCCCGCTGGGGAAAACGGTTTTTTCTCACTTCGCCTTTCCTGCCTTCACCGAGACGCCTGGATGGTCCTTTGCGAGGAAGCGCCATTTGAGCTCCTTTCCCGACGAGATGCCGATGCGCCGGTCGGCGACGGTCTCGGGGATTTCGCCGTCCCGGCGGAGGAGAAGGCCGAACTCGACGCTCTCGACGAGGGAGCGGCCATGGAAGGAGCCGTCGATGCCGAGGGCGGCGGCGAGCTTTCCGGGACCGGAGCATAGCCGCCGGGAATCGCGGGTGCGGCGGCGCACTTCCATCGTTTCGATGCCCTCGACGGCTTCGAGGGCGCGGAAGAGGACGAATCCGGCATGTCCCGTTTCCCGGTCGAGGCACAGGACATTGACGAGCCAGTGGACGCCGTAGTTCAGATAGACGTAGGCGGTGCCGACGGGATGGCGGCGGGCGAACTCGCGGGCCGAGGGGCGGGTGAAGAGGTGGCAGGCGGGGTCGCCGATCTCGTGGTAGGCCTCGGTCTCGAGGATGCGGCCGCGGCAGGAGCCGCAGGCGAGCTCCATGCCGATCAGCTCGCGGGCGCAGAGTAGCGGGTCGCGCGCGAAGAAGGCGGAGGGAAGGAGGTGGAGTCCTTCGGTGCTCATCGGGCGGGCGTTCACCGCCGTGCCTGCGAGAAGGGCATGGCCCGGCAGCGTCCGGTGGAGATGCCGCCGTCGATGAGGAGGGTCTGGCCGGTCATGTAGCGGCTCGACTCGGAGGCGAGGAAGATGACGGCTCCGTCGAGGTCGGTCTCCGCGCCGGGACGTCCGAGGCAGATGCGCTCGCTGATGTAGTCGACCCATTCCTGGTCGGCGTAGAGCATGCCGTTCTGCTCGGTCTGGAACCAGCCGGGGGCGAGACAGTTCACGGTGATGCCGTGCGGTCCCCAGTCGTCGGCGAGGGCCATGGTCATCTGCTTGACGCCGCCGCGGCTGGCACCGTAGGGGGCCAGTCCGGCGTAGCCGGCGACGCAGGTGACGGAGCCGATCGTGACGATGCGCCCGTAGTTGGCCGGGATCATCGCTTTCGCGGCGACGGCCTGGGCGAGGAAGAAGGAGCCTTTCAGATTGGTGTTCACGACGTAGTCCCAGTCCTCCCAGCTCACCTCGACGGCGGGCTTGCGGCGGTTGCATCCGGCGTTGGCGACGAGGATGTCGATGCGTCCCATCGCGGCGAGGGCTTCGTCGACGGCGGATTGGATGGAGCCGTGGTCCGTCACGTCGAGGACGAGGGGGAGGAAACGGCGTCCCATCGCCTCGATTTCGGCCTTGGTCTCCTCGAGGGATTCGAGGGTGCGGCTGGTGCCGACGATGTCGGCTCCGGCTCGGGCGAGGGCTCGGGCGAAGCGGCGTCCGAGACCGCGCGAGGTGCCGGAGATGAAGGCGGTCTGGCCGC
>CAYSZN010000083.1:2267-9694 GCA_964435425.1 uncultured Akkermansia sp.
ACGGTGGAGTCGAAGGTGACGCGGTCGCCGACCTTCCAGCTCCTCACGGCGTCGCCGACCTGTGCGATTTCGCCCGCCGCCTCGTGGCCCATGACGATGGGCGGGATGCGGCGGCCCGAGCTGCCGTCCATGCCGTGGATGTCGGAACCGCAGATGCCGCAGGCCTTGACCGCGACGAGGACTTCGTTCTCCGCGATCTCGGGGTTGGGCATGTCGCCGTATTCGAACTGCCCGTAGGCGGTGAGGGTGAGGGCTTTCATTGGGGGAAATTGGGACTTGAAGCGAACCCGTAAGCGCAAGAAGGTGCCGCATCAATCCCGAATCCAGACGTCCCAGCGATCCCTCCATGACGCCCGTGCTCCGTGTGCTCTGCCTGGTCCTCCTTGCCCTCCTGCTCGTGCAGTGCGAGACGATGGAGACGACCGGCTCGTCCGGTTCGGTCACGGTGCAGGGCACCCTCTTCTATCCCGACGAGAAGGGCATGACCTACCGGGTGCCCGCCGGGGCGCAGGTCATCGGGGCGGGCGGGGTCGACTGCGTCTACATCGTCGAGAACGGTGGCTCGGTCGTGGCCCATTCGGGCAAGGGAAACAGCTTCCGGGTGAAGAGCGGGGGGCATTTCCGCGGCTTCGCCCATCCCGCGACCGATTGCACGGTCACCTACGAGGCCGGCGCGATCATCGAGCAGGAGCAGACGGGGCCGGGGACGCGCTTTGTCGGGTCTTGAAGCGATGGGACGCGGTGTGGAGCATCGGCATCGCTAGGAAGAATCCCGACCTTTGGGCTTCCGTTGCGGGAGGGAAACCGCTAGAATCGGGAGCATGAAGGAGGTCTATCGCGATCCGGATCCGGTGCGGATGGGGCTTTTCCGTTCCCTTCTCGAAAGCCGAGGGATCGAGACCCATGTCGAGCACGGACATGAGAACGATGCTCTGGGCATTCAGCGGTTGGGGCCCCCCCGGCTCGATCCGGTCCTCTGCGTGGTCGACGAGGCGGACTATGAAACGGCCCTCGCGATCCTGCACGAACATCAGGCCGGAGACGAGGCGAAGTCCCAGGAGGAAGTCGCCTGTGCGGCCTGCGGAGAGATGAATCCCGGGAATTTCGAGATCTGCTGGTCCTGCGGAGAGGCGGTGAGGTAGGGCCGGATTGGGGATTGGCTGCAAAGAGGCACAAGGGCTGGGACAACTCTGGAAACGTCGGAGTCCTCTCACCGAACGACGCCCCAGCGCTGTAGCCGCGTCCATTGGGCGCGGTTGGATGTTCCCTTGACGTTCGACCGCGCCCAATGGACGCGGCTACAGGGTTGCCTCCGAAGCGGTGTGCGGTGGTGGGGATTTTGGTAGGGAGCAAGCCTGGCCTCAAAACAGAGCTTTCCACGCCTGGAAGAGGAGGCTGCCGAGGATCACCCAGGCGAGCACGTTGAGGACGAGGACGGTGGCGATGACGGAGACGATGAGGATGACGGGCCACCAGCCGCCGGACTGCTGCTCGCCCCTTTCGCTCTCGAGGTAGGTGTTGAGAAGTCGGTAGTTGCGGGAGTTCGACTTGAACCAGAAGGAGAACAGGTCGCCGGCGACGGGAATGGCGCCGACGGCGGCGTTGAGGAGCATGTTGCCGCCCATCTTCGTCAAGGTGGCGAAGGGCAGCCCCTTCTTCCCGGCTTCGCCGAGGATCATCGCCCCGAAGACGGTGGCGACCGTTTCGCCTCCGTAGGGGATGAGCCCGAGGAGCGGATCGAGTCCGAAGCGGAGGTCGGTGCCGGGGATGCGGATGCATTCGTCGAGCAGCCAGGAGAGCCGCCGCGAGGTCCGCGCCTTTTCGTAGAGGAGCTTCCGCAGGTCGTCCCTGTCGGCAGGAGCCGGAGGAAGGAGGTCCCGGTTGGGGGCTTCCTCGTCGCCGGAGGTGGGCGGACGGGTGGACATGGCCGGATGGGAGGATCAGACGAGCGGGGGCGGCCCTGCTGTCTGGAGGGCCGGTGCGGGGCGGCGGAGGCGCTTCACGACGAGAATAGAGAGGACGACCGTGACTGCGAGGATGGCGATGCCGAGGATGGGACGATGGAAGATCCAGGCGAAGGAGACGGTGAGGCTCCAGAGGATCCCGGCGAGCAGGAAGGCGACGATGGTGGTGCCGGTGCTGACGAGCCGACCGAGGAAGGGGAGGATGCTGGCGAGGATGGCGATGGGGCCGAGGATCATGGAGAAGGCGATGCCGAGCAGCACGAAGCCGCCGACGCGGATGCCCCAGGTCATGAATTTATTGCGGTCCTGGGCCATCTGGAACATGTCGGCGGCGGCCACGGAACCGGGTTCGAGCAGATCGACCGTGCCGCCCGTCTTGGTCGGGTAGGGGACGAAGGTCGTTCCGCTCTGCTGCGCCACGATGCTGACGGGACCGGTCGGGACGCTGGAGAAGCGCACCCGCAGATCGCCCACGGCGGGGGCGGCGGGATCGTTCCCAAAATAGAGGCCGCCTGCCGCGAGCTTGGCGGATGCCCGGACCTCTTCGGTGGCGCCCTCGAGGGACTCGACCGGGAGGGGCTTGGCGTTTCCGATCTTCGCGACGAGGAAGGGGGGAAGGGTGAAGGCCCCGAGGGAGACGGTCTCTGCGACGAGGGTGGCGGAGCGGTATTTCATCCCGCCGGGGTTCTGGTGCTCGGTGGCGACCTTGAAGCGGGTCGAATCGACGGGGCTGTCGCGCCATTGCTTTTCGTAGGAGTAGGTCCTCACCGTTTCCGTGCCGCTGCCGCTCTTGCGGGTTTCGGAGCGCTCGACCTCGACCCATTGGTACATCTCGGCCTTGCGGATCAGCTTCACGGCGGGGATGGAGATTCCGAAATCCGCGTCCTGCAAGGGAGCGGTGGTCTTCGTTTCGCCGACGAGGTGGACCAGCTTGCCCTCGGTGGCAGGATCGACCCGGTCGGCGGAGACGGAGACGACGGCCCCGGCGCCTTCCTTGAGATCCTTGTAGCGCTTCACCGCACGACCCTCGTTCCAGAAGAGGAGGACGGTGCCGACGAGGACGAGGACAACGCCGAAGATCGCGCCGCCGATGGAGTCCTTGCCGCGGCGACCGAAGCCACGTCTCGTCACTTCGACAAAATCGCTCATGCCCTGTTCCTAGCAGAAAGCGGGAGGGGCTGCAATTGGAGATTGAGGGCGTAGCCTCGTCTTGTCGATGGACAATGGCGGCGGTAGGTCCTACGATGGGAGGCTGCCATTCATGGGAGTCGCGAGCGGTACGGGAATGGGCGGGACGATGGACATCGTGTCGTCGTGAACCCCTTGCGGTGGACGCCCCGGCGGTGCGTCCTTACCGTGCTTCGCGCCCGAATCGGATGCCATCGCCTGGTTTCGCCGGAAAATTGCCATCCATGAGAGTCACCTTTTCACCGAATGGCGCAAGAATCGCTGCCTGGGGAATGATCGTCTTTGGTGCGATCCTCCTCGTCGATGCGGCGAAGGACCGGCGGGCGGGCATTGCCACTCCTGTTTTGGGGAGGCAGGCGGCTCCGGTTGCCCGAGAAGTCGATCCAGAAAGGTTCCGGGGCCTCCAGGCCTTCCAATGGCTTCATCCGGCGGTGCTTGCTGTCGGAGGAATGGCGGTCCTGTCGCTCTGCCGCCGCTGGGAATGACGACTCCCTCTCAGGAATCCTGCTCGACTCCCTTTGCGAATTCCTTGAGCCGCTTCAGCACCGCCTCCTTTCCGAGCAAGGCCATGACCGGCACCAGATCGGCGCCGCTGGTGCTGCCCATGGTCGCGACGCGGCAGGGGAGCATCAGCGCGCCCATCTTCAGCCCGAGGCCCTCGGCGGCGGACTGCACGGCGGCCTTGATGCCGTCCACTGTCCAGGCGTCCACGGCGGCGAAGCGTTCGGAAAGGGCGGCGAGGATCTGGGGCAGGTCGGCCCGTTCGCTCACTTTCGCCACGGAGGCCTCGTCGTAGGTGGCGGCGTCGGCGAAGACCGTGCCGATCACGCCGGGGATCTCGGCGAGGGTCTGGACACGCTCGCGGGCGAGGCCGAGGGCGTCGGGCACGCGCGGATCGGCGGGATCGATGCCGGCCTTGGCGAGGAAGGGCGCGGCGTGCGCGGCGAGCTCCCTCGGAGCGAGGCGCTTGAGATGCTCGCCGTTGACCCAGCGGCATTTGTCGTAGTCGAACTTCGAGTTCGAGCTGTTCACGCCGGAGAGGTCGAAGCGCTCGACGAGCTCGGCGATGCCGAAGATCTCCTGGTCGTCCTTGGCAGACCAGCCGAGCAGGGCCATGTAGTTGGCCACGCCGGAGGGAAGGAAGCCGCCTTCCTGGTATTCGTGGATCAGGGCGCCCTGGTCGCGCTTGCTCATCTTCGTGCCGCTGGGGTTGAGGTTCAGCGGGATGTGGGCGAACTGGGGCGGCGTCGCCCCGAGGGCCTCGAAGAGGGCGAGGTGCTTCGGCGTGTTGGAAAGGTGGTCCTCGCCGCGGATGACGTGGGTGATGGCCATCTCGATGTCGTCGACGACGTTGACGAAATGGAAGATGTAGCCGCCGTTGGGCCGGCGGATGACGAAGTCGGGATTCGCCTCGACCTCGCGCTTCCGTTCGGAGTCGTAGCGGCGCGAGCCCGCCTCCTTCAGGTTCGTCGAGACCTCGCCGCAGACGAGGTCGGAGACGGTGATGGTCCTGTCGGGAACGCGGAAGCGGACCGCGCCCTCGTCCTCGTAGACGAGCCCGGTGGCTTCGAGCTTCGCGAGGTGGCGATCGTAGATTTCCTGGCGCTCGCTCTGGAAATAGGGGCCGTGGGGGCCGCCGGCGCCGGGGCCCTCGTCCCAGTCGAGACCGAGCCAGCGCAGACCCTCCAGAATGACGCGGATCGATTCCTCCGTGCTGCGTTCGGCGTCGGTGTCCTCGACGCGCAGGAGGAAGCGACCGTCGTGGCGGCGGGCGTAGAGCCAGTTGTAGAGCGCGGTGCGGGCTCCTCCGATGTGGAGAAATCCGGTGGGCGAGGGGGCGAAACGGGTGCGGACGGTCATGGCCGGGAAGGTGGCGCAAGCCCGGCAATGGTCAATCATTTCGACGCGGTGCTCAAGCCGCCGACTCCGCCGGGAGGATCTCCTCGAGCACCCGCAGCAGGAGGGGGAGGTTCACGGGCTTCGGCAGGACCATCTGCGGACCCGCCTGCGCGACGGCTCCCTCGGACAGCTCGGCCGAATCCACCAGTGCCGTGAGCATGAGAACGGGGATGCCGGCGAGCGAGGGAGTGCTCTGCAACTGGGCCTGGACGTCGCCGCCATCCATGCCGGGCATGACGACGTCGAGGAGGATGGCGTCGGGCATGAAGGACCTGGCCGCCGCCAGCGCCTTGGTGGAATCGTTCTCGATGCGGACTTCGTAGGCGCCGGTCCGCTCCAGATTCATCTTGAGGAGCTCGGTGAAGCCCGCCTCGTCATCGATCAGCAGGATTTTTCGGGACATGGCTCGGGATGGGCTGGTTCGGGTTGCTTCGGCCTCATGGTGCCAGTTTTCGGGTCTTCGTGTCAACCTTTTTCGAGGAATCCTCGCTTTTCCCGGGCTGGCCGACGGTATGCACCTTTCCCGTCTCCAGCTTGGTCGGCAGGATCAGGCGGGCCACCGCTCCGGCCCCGTCGCTCCGGTTCTCGAGGGCGAGGAGCCCGCCGTGCAGCTCGACGATGCGCCGGGCCACGGAAAGGCCCAGGCCCGTGCCCACGCCGGTGGGCTTGGTGGTGAAGAAGGGGTCGAAGAGGCGGCCGGCGTCGGCCGGGGCGATCCCGCTGCCGTTGTCGAGGATCTCGAGGACGACGACCCGGTCTCCGCTGCGGAACAGCTCGCGCGTCCTCGCCCCTTCGTTCCTCGCGACCCCCTCGAGCGTCTCCGCCCGGGCCCGGATCTTCAGCTGCTTCGCCTCCGTCCCGGACATGGCGTGGACCGCGTTGATGATGAGGTTGATGAGGACCTGCTCGAACTTCGACATGTCGAGGAAGACGGGGGGCAGGTCCTTCTCGATGCGCACGCTGACCTTCACGTTCGAGCGGGTCAGCTCGTGCTTCACGAGCAGGAGGACTTCGTCGACGACCCGCCCGAGGCCGGTCGCCTCGCGGGTGAGGGCGCGCTGCGAGGAGAAGTCGACGAGCCCCCGCACGATGCGGTCGGCCCGGTCCACGGCGTCGCGCATCTGCGTCAGGATCGTCGCGACGTTGGGATCGCCGGGCTCGATGCCCTGGGAAAGGTAGTCGACGCCGAGGAGAAGGAGGGCGAGGGGGTTCTTCACCTCGTGCGCGACCCCGGCGGCGAGCCTGCCGATGGACTCCAGCTTCTCCGCCTGGATGAGCTGCATCTGGGTCCGCTGGAGCTCCTCGTTCGCCTTGACGAGGTGGCGGTTCAGGCGCTCGAGCTGCTCCCGCGACTTCACCTGCTCGGTGATGTCCTCGCTGATGCCGACGACGAGGAGGCGGCCGGTCTCCTCGTCGTGGACGGGGATCTTGATGGTGCGGAGGTGGACCTCGCGGCCGTTCTTCGTCTCGATGATCTCCTCCGGCACCTTCATCAGGCTGCCGCGCTGGATCACCGCCTTGTCGACGCTGCGGAAATAGTCCGCCGACTCCTGCGAGAAGAGGTTGTAGTCGTTCTTTCCGAGGGCCTTTTCCGCGCGGATCGTTGTGACCTCCTCCTGCTTCTTGTTCCAGAGAACGAAGCGGAAGTTGTCCGTGGCGTCCTTGGCGAAGACCGCCACGGGCAGGTTGTCCAGGACGGATTCGACGATGCTGTGCTTCTCCATGGTCCTCCTTGCGGGAACCATGCGTATCAGATCGGCGCGGCGATGGGAAGCGAAACGCTCGGGAAAATGCGTGCGGGCGTCAGTTCCGCCATTCGCGGAACTGGCTCTGCATCCGGGTCGTCGTATCGACGGGAGACAGGGAGGGAGGGGCGGTATAGGTGCCGTCTCCGCCTCCCCCGTTGTTCGAGGCGCAGGAACCAAGGGCGAACGCCGACGCGAGCGAACCCAGGAGCAGAAGGGCCGGGAGAAGAAGCGATTTCATGGGAAAGCATGCGTGGGGGAGCTTCAGGAATCAACTGGAAAACGGGCCAGGAGGGGCAAATCGGAAATACGAAGCTCGAAATCCGAATTTCAGGGAAGGGACTGCTTCCGCCGGGAATGCGGGAGGGACAGGAAGTCGCTGGATCTGGCATTCTCCCCGCATGCTATCCATCCGGACGACGGGGCTTCTGTGGTTTCTTCTCGCGCTGACTTCGGTGGCGCAGGACCATCTCGTGCGCGACACGGAGCCGCTCTCCCCCGAGGCCGAGCTGGCCGCGCTCGCCGTGCCGGAGGGCTTCGAGATCGGCCTGTTTGCAGCCGAGCCGATGGTCAACAAGCCGATCAACCTCGCCATCGACGGTCGGGGCCGGGTCTGGGTCTCCTCGACCGT
>CAYSZN010000084.1:0-9611 GCA_964435425.1 uncultured Akkermansia sp.
GATGTCCTTGAAGCGCTTCGCGAGCTCGGGCATGTACTCGGCGAGTTCCACCCCGGCCACTCCGGTGGAGATGCCCTTGGTCGGCCCACCCGTCTCGGCGCCCGGCTTCGGATCGAAGGTCTCCATGTGGGTCATGCCGCCCGACATGTAGAAGAAGATGCAGTGCTCGGCCTTGCCGCCACCGGCGGCGTGGAGGGTCTTTGCCGCGCCGATGGGCAGGATGATGACGCCAAGGGCGGTTTTCGCTGCTCGGGCCACGAACTGGCGGCGGCTGAGCTGGTCGAGTCGGTGGAGCTGGTCTTTCATGGTGAATCGGGTGTTTGGGTGGGCGTGCTGAAAGGATGGTGAAATGGCTGGTCTACTGGATGAAGAGGAACTCGCGGGTGTTCACGAGCGCCCAGATGACGTTTCCGATCGCCTGGGCCTCGGCTTGGAGCTTCTGCTGCTCGCTCATGTCGCGGTCGGTTCTCGCACGCATCCCGGACTGGGCCGTGGTCTTCTCCTGCGGGGTGGGATAGCGGGTGAGGACGCTGAGGAAAATCTTGTCGATGTTGTCGCGCTTCGATCCCTTCCCGTAGGCGATCTCCTTGATGAGGTAGGCGTCGGGGCTGGTGAGCACGCGGTTGGTGATCTCGCCGTTGAGGAGGGCCATCACCTGCGGAGCCGAGCCAGTCGTGAACTGGTTCTCGATGAGCTGCTTGTCGGACTGGCCGAACATGCGCAGGAAGTGGTCGGGCGGCATAGGCTGGCGGAGCTCGGAGGCGCGGAACATCTGCGCCCCGCCCACGTTGTCGTCGCGCGAGACGACCTCGCCGTTGTATTTCTCGAGCCGGCTCACCTCGCGCCAGTCCTTCTTCCACTTCTCGATCTGGTCGGCCGTCTTCAGAGAGGTGAAGTCGACGTTCATCACCTCCTTGTAGGTCTCGGCGCCCTTGCGGACGACGGATTCGGGGTCGGCCGTGGTCAGGGCGACGAGGGAGTCCCAGATCTGTTCGGCGCTCATGCGGCGGAGGACGGGGCCGGGGAAATGGTAGGTACCCTGGTCCACCTGGGTGAGGCTGGGCGTGAGGGTCTCGGCCTCGTGCTGGTAGGTCTGGGTGTTGTAGAGGACGCGGAAGAAGCCCTTCACACTGTAGTCGAGGTCCTTCATCATCTCCTCGAGGAAGGTGAGCAGCTCGTAGTTCTGCGCCTGGCCGTCGAGGTGGCCGGGAATGTTGTAGACCGGCTCGATCTGGGCAAGGCCGAAGGCGATCTTCCAGAAGCGGTTCACCGTGTTCACGGTGAACCGGGGATTGCCCGGCGAGACGACCCAGTCGGCGAAGGCCTCGCGCGGCGTCTCGTACTTGGCGAGATCCGTCTTGTCGCCGAAGTAGGTGGACGGATCGATCTTCATCTCGGGTTCGCCGTCGTCGTACTTGTAGTCATGGGGGAGGCGGACGACGTTGTTGCCGGTGTCGACCACCTGAACCCGGTGACTGCCGATCCATTGGGCGAGGTTCTGGTCCTCGCGCTGATTGGGCCGGAGCTTGCCTCCGTCGAAGAGCACCTTGTTCATGCGGTCGATCTCGGCGCGGTAGTTGCCTCCGCCGCCCATCATCATGTCGCCGCCCCGCGCGTTCGTCTCGACTTCGCCCATGAAGGCGGCCATCTTGAAGAAGTCCATCTGGTAGACCTCCTCGAAGGGATGGTCGTGGCACTGGGCGCAGGTGATCTCCGTGCCCATGAAGATGGTGAAGGTGTTCGAGAGGTTGCAGAGGCGCATCCCCTGGTCGGCGACGAGATAGCCGACCGCCCCCGACTCCCACACCTTGCCCTTCGCGGTCAGGAGTTCGCGCACCATGTCGTCGAAGGGCTTGTCCTCGCGGATGCTCTGCTTCACCCACTCCATGTAGGGATCCACCTTGATGTCGCCGTTGCCCATCATCGTGATCCCCTCGCGGATGCGGAGAAGGTCGGAGTAGTAGTTGTACATCCGCATCACGAAGCCCTCGGACTCGAGCAGCTTGTCGATCAGCTTGGCCCGCTTGTCGGGGGAGCGGTCGTTGAGGAAGGCGTCGGCCTCGTCGTAGGTGGGGATGCGGCCGACGACGTCGAGGTAGATGCGCCGGAGGAACTGGTTGTCGTTCGTCATCGGGTTCGGGACGCACATCTGCATCTCGCGCTCGATCTCCTGCTTGCGCTTCACCTTCTCGTCGGCGGTGAGGTTGGTCTTCTGCGGCAGCGCGGCGAGCTCGGCCTGGAGACCGTAGTAGGCCTCCTTCAGCTTGTTGAGGACGAGCTTGTCAATCTCGGCGGCGAGAGCAGCGGGGTCGGTGGGCAGGTTGCCCTTCACGAAGAGGCGGTCCTGCTCGCTGAGCTTGGCGATGGGATAGTCGATCACCGAACCGTCGGCCATCTTCAGCTTCACGGTGGCATTGGCTCCCGCTCCGGAGGTGCCGACGAACTCGGCTTGCAGGGTGCGCCCGTCGGACGAGGTCCAGGTGCGGGCTTCGGCCTTCGCAAGGGACGGCGCGAGGAGGAGTCCTCCGGCGAGGAGAGCGATGAAGGATCGATGCAGGATTCGGATGTTCATTGGGGGATCGGAGAATGGAGCCTTTCCTATGACGGTATAACGCGAAAGCGGAGGTTTGTGACAAGCGAAAAGCGCATGCCGGCACCGCCCTGCGCCAAGGCGCGCGCGGGATGGTCCAGCCCGCTCATTCGCTCAATTCCTGGAGGATCGGGGTCGAGACGGCTTCCCGGAAGAGGACGAGATCGTCGATCCAGCCCTGGAAACCGAGCGCGGGATCGCTGCCGAGACGGAGGTTCTCGGCACGTCCCGTCGGCGGGGGACCGGGCTGCGAATGGCTGACGGTCTCCGGCTTTCCATCGACGAAAAGGTGGAGATTGGAGGCGAGGCCATCGATCCCGCCAAGGTAGCGGTAGGCGACATGGTGCCAGTTCCCGTCGGCGAGGTCGGTGCTGCCGACGACGTAGCCCCCGTCGCATTCGACGCGCAGCGCACCGCGGAGGCCGCCGTCCTCCCCGAGGTGGCAGGCGATGCGCCAGGAGCCGCCCTTGCGTCCGTACTCGAGAAGACGCTCCGGAGTCTCCCGCCCGACCTTGGCCGGAAGCTTCACCCAGAAGGCGACGGCGTGCGGCTCGTCGAGGCGGAATTCCTGCGAAAGGGGCACATCCAGGGTCTCCCCGGGCTGGAAGACGAGCCCCCCACCCACCCGGCCGGCGGAACGGCGGGGAGAACGGTCCAGCTCTCCCGTGGCGACCAGGGGGATATCGAAGAGACGCTCCCTGCCGGAATCCTCGAGGATCGCGCCGAAAGACTCGTCGAAGGCGTAGCGCAGAGCCGGCTGCACGACGGCGGGCGTACCGAGCCGCAACCGGAAGGTGTCGCCCCCGTAGGGCACCGCGACCAGCTCGCTGCGGGTGCGGTTGTCCGCCCGGAGGGCCAGCCCCTCCCTCACGACCGTGGCGACGGTGTTGCCGCTGGTGCGGCTCGCCGCGACCACTCCCTCCATCACGTGCAGCTCGGAGTTCCCCTCCTCGTCCACCGAGATCCCGAAGCGCGTCCCGAGATCGACGGCGTTGAGGCGCGGAGTGTTCACCGTGAAGCCGAAGGCCTGGGGAGGGACGTCGGCGGCGAGACGGCCCGATTTGAGGAACAGGCGATTGACCGACTCGATGCTCAGCTCCGCCGGCCCCTCGACGAGGGCGGTGGCCCCGGAGTTGAAGGCGATCACCGCCGTGCCCGACTCGAGGCGGAGCATTCCCGGCGAGAGCCAGCCATCCTCCCGCACCTTCGCGACGCTGGCGGGATGCCAGACGAGACCCTCGCTCCGCTCGATGCGCGCAGCGAAGGCGGGGCCGGTCTTCGCCTCTCGCCGGGAGGGCTCCGATCCCTCCCTGAAGATGATGGACTGCAGCAGCAGGAGCAGCCCGATGGAGGCCGCCGCCGAGATCAGCCCCGTCTTCACGAGATCGGGCCAGGCGATGGGACGCCGCCCCTCCCTCTCCTCGACGATCTCGAGGAGGACGGACTTGGCGAAGCTGCGCTCCTCCACCCCTTCCGAGCGCAGTCTCGCGATCACACCCTTCTCGAACGCCTCCCGCCCCGTCCCGAGTAGCGCGCGCAGGGCCGCGTCCGTCCGCGCCTGGGCGACGAAGCTGGCGCGCAGGGCCGCGTCGTGGCGCAGGGCGTGCTCCACCTGGCGGCGGCCCCGTTCATCGAGTTCGCCGGCGAGATAGGCTTCGAGATGCTCCGAGTCCATGGCGTCAGGCAGGTTCGGGAGGCGCCATGGGGCCGCTGTCGATTTTGCGCTCGATGCAGTGCCGCAGGGCGGTGCGGACACGGCAGAGGGTGGTTCTCACCCACGCTTCGCTCTGGCCGAGGGCGGCCGCGATCTCGCGGGAGGACTCCGAAAGGGTGTATTTCCGCTCCAGGAGGTGGCGCTGCTGGTCCGGCAGGCGGGCGAGGCATTCCTCGAGGACGGCGACGAGCGGCTGCTCGGGCGTGAAGTCGCCGCGCACCGACTCCTGCACAAGATGGTGCTCGAGGAACTTCTCCTGGTTTCTGGAGAAGCGCTGGTGCCGCAGGGTCTCCTTGCGGATCAGGTTGAAGGCGATGGCGCGGAGCCATTTTCCGAAGTCCGTCCCCGGGCGGAACTCCATGATGTGGCGATGGGAGAAGACGAAGGTCTCGTGGGCGATCTCGTCGATGAGATGGGGAATGGGCAGCTTCATCGCGATGAAGGCGCGCAACCGCGAGCTGTGCCGTTCCAGCAACCGCTCGAAGGCCTCCAGCTCGCCCCGCTGCACCCTCACGACGAGTTCGTCCTCTATTTCCTGATCGTCCACACAGGAATATAACCCCTCTTCCGGGTTTTGTGACAGCGCTTCGTTGCGCTGGGAATGGGTCCCGTTTTGGCGCGACATGCGGCAGGAATTTGGCGACGCTAGAGGGTCATCGGCTCCACCTGACCCTGTCAGGTTCAGGATCGCCCTAAGCTCGTGGCCATTAGGGCACCTTGTTCAGCCTTATCGGTACCAGTGATGCGCTCATGCAGTGGCGACCTCTATCCAGTCCGATGTGTGACGATGCCGGGAAAGCCCAATGTAGTCGAACTCGTCGCGTCCTGTGGTCGCCGCAACGCCAATGCTTCTCAAAACAGAGTTGATGGCGCCACCCCCGCTCAGCGGCGACGGAGGAAGGATGCTGCCGTCGGAGAAAGCCGCCGCAGCCTGCGAACCCATGCCGCCGAAATAGTCGGTTTCGAGGTAAATCAGTGGGCCGTGACAGGAAAGCCTAGTGAGAAACTCGAGAAAGTCCGGGCAAAGGTAGATGAACCCATCGATGGTCTGTCCGAAATCGAAGCCAAACGCGTCAAGAGTGTCGTCATCCAGCGGCACGAGCCGAAATCCATCACGCAGGTCAGCTGCGACCAGACAACGACCGTCCAACAGGCGCTCCACGACAAGCGGGCTTCCGATGATGGCTGTTACGCAATGGCCCATGCAGCGTCGAAATCGGCCTCAACCAATCCTCGGACGCACCGGGACACCACACTTCCCGAGGTAGTCCTTCACATCGGCGACGGTGTATTCGCCGAAGTGGAAGATGCTCGCAGCCAGGACGGCGTCGGCCTTGCCGCGGCCGAGGACATCGGCCATGTGGTCGAGGGTTCCGGCACCGCCGCTCGCGATCACGGGGATGGGCACCGCCTCGCTGATCGCGGCGGTGAGGGCGATGTCGTAGCCGGCCTTGGTTCCGTCGGCGTCCATGCTGGTGAGGAGGATCTCCCCGGCGCCCCTCTCGTGGACCTCCCTGGCCCAGGCGATGGCGTCGAGCCCGGTCGGCGTCCGGCCGCCGTGGGTATAGACCTCCCATCCCGTGCCGTCGGCCTTCCGCTTCGCGTCGATCGCCACGACGATGCACTGCGCCCCGAAAGCTTTCGATCCGGCCGAGACGAGGTCGGGCGTCTTCACTGCGGCGGTGTTGATCCCGACCTTGTCGGCGCCGGCGAGCAGCATCTCGCGCATGTCGTCGACGGTGCGGATGCCGCCGCCGACGGTCACGGGCATGAAGCAGCGCTCGGCGGTGCGGCGCACGACGTCGACCATGGTCCCGCGTCCGTCGGAGGAGGCGGTGATGTCGAGGAAGACCAGCTCGTCGGCCCCCTGGCGGTTGTATTCCACGGCGCAGTCGACCGGATTGCCGGCGTCGCGGAGATTGACGAAATTGGTGCCTTTGACGACGCGCCCATCGGTGACGTCGAGGCAGGGGATAATTCGCTTGGTGAGCATGCAGGACAAGCTTAGCAGCTTCGGGAACCCTATGCCGCAGAAAGACTTGAAAGAATTTTGAGAATTTTTCAAAAAAATCTGGAATTTCAAAACACATTATGGTTAACTTTCCTTTACCATCGTCCAATCCATCCCCATGGAAGCCGTCACCACAGAACCCGCTTTCGAATCTCCGCCGCACAGTGACGACTCCTTCGCCGTCATTCCCAGGAACTGCGACACGGCGGTGGTCTACTGGAACCTGACGAGCGAGCGCCACCCGATGCATTCGCAGGTGCGCCTCTGCCTCCAGGTGAACGGCAACGAGACCGACGCCGAGGAGACGATCTTCCTCCACCGCGAATCGGGCCATTTCATCGTGCCCCTGCTCGCCGAGGACCGGGAATACCGCATCGCCCTCGGCTGGAGCGACAGCTACGGCTTCCGCGCCCTCTTCGAGCAGACCGTGCGCCTGCCCGACTTTCCTGGAACCGACGCCGGGGCGATGACTTCCTCGCTCAGCTTCCGCGGAGCCCATTTCTGGCCCAAGGTCGGCGCTTCGGTCAACTGAGGCGCGTTCCCCGCCAACTCCGCCCCCGCTCGTGTCCGACGCCATCCGAATCCACGACGAGCGCCTCGAGCAGTTCCTCGAATACCTCTCGGTCGAGAAGAACAGCTCGCACCGGACCCTGTCGAACTACCACCACGCCATCTCCCTCTTCCGGGAATGGCTCCCTCCGTCGAAGGGCTGGGGCGACGCCGAGCCCGACGACTTCCGCGACTACCTCTTCGAGCTGATGCGCGGAAAGCTGGCCCGGGCCACGGTGCGCCTCCGCTTCTCCGCGCTGCGGAGCTTCTACCGCTTCCTCATGAGCCGTGCCGGGCTGGCGTCGAACCCGCTCGCCGACGTCCAGCTCCCCAAGGCCGAGAAGAGGCTGCCCGTCGTCCTCAGCGAGAAGCAGGTCGTCGAGCTGCTGGAGAAGCCCCTCCAGGTGAAGCAGCCCAAGCAGGCGCCCGTCTGGACGGCGGAGCGGGATGCGGCGATCCTGGAACTGTTCTACAGCTCCGGCGTGCGGATCGCCGAGCTGGCCGCCCTCGACGTCGAGGACTTCGACCTGCACGGGGAATGCATCCGCGTCTTCGGGAAGGGAGGCAAGGAGCGGATCTGCCCCGTGGGGACGCTGGCGGCGGAGGCGATCCACCGCTACCGCAACGCCGCGAAGGTGATGTCGGGCCCGCTCTTCATCGGGAAGTCGAGGAAGCGCCTCACGACGCGGGCCATCTCCGACGTCTTCCAGAAGTACCACGTCCTCTGCGACATTCCGCAGAAGGCGAGCCCGCACAAGCTGCGGCACAGCTTCGCGACCCATCTCCTCGACCGCGGGGCCGACTTGCGCAGCGTGCAGACTCTGCTCGGGCACGCCAGCCTCTCGACCACGCAGATCTACACCCATGTCTCCATCGAGCGGATGCGGCAGGTCTACGAGAAGGCGCATCCGAGGGCGTGAAGGTCCCGGCCTCGGCCTCCGGGCGCGATCAGGGGCGTCGACAGGAGAAAGCGCCCCCCTTATCCTGCGTCCTTCCGTATTCCAGAAACCATCCGATGAAACGTTCCCTGCTCCTTCTCGCCGCCGTGGCCTCCGCCGCCTGTCTGCCTCTCGTCTCCGCCGAGGAAGGCGGATGGACCTCCCTCTTCGACGGGAAGACCCTGACGGGCTGGCAGCCCTCCACCGTCGGCACCGCGACCTACACCGTGGTCGATGGCACGATCCGCGGCGAAACGGCCGAAGGCAGCCCGAATACCTTCCTTCTCAGCGAGGAGCAGTACGGCGACTTCGAGCTGGAGCTCGAGGTGAAGGTCCACGACAGCCTGAACTCGGGCGTGCAGATCCGCTCGCGCGAGAAGACCGAGGCCGATCTCGTCGCCACGGGCAAGGACGGCAAGCCGGCCACGGACCTGCACCGCTTCTTCGGTCCCCAGGTCGAGATCGAGGCCTCGCCGGGGCAGTCGGGCTACATCTACGGCGAAGCCACCGGCCACGGCTGGCTCTCCCCGGAGCCGAAGGACGAGAAGCACGCCCATTCCCACATGAAGAACGGCGAATGGAACCACTTCCGCATCGTCGCGAAGGGAGCGCGCATCCAGACCTTCATCAACGGAGAAGCCGTGGCCGACCTGACTCAGGAAGACGTCCACAAGACCCATCCCAAGGGGCATATCGGCCTGCAGGTCCACGGGATCAAGGCGGGCACGGGTCCCTTCGACGTGGCCTGGCGGAACCTCCGCATCCGCCCTCTCAAGTGATAACGCACGGCACGCAGCGGATGAAACGCATCACCCTGCTCCTGCTCTCCACGGCGTTCGCCGGAGCGCTCTCCGCCCAGGAAACGGACCTGCCCAAGAGCCATCAGTCGCTCGCCTGGGCGCCCGGCGAGTCGGGCGAGGCCGTGCCGCTGAGGACCCTCGAGGACTGGGAGCGCCGCCGTGCCGCCATCGTCGCGGGCTTCGAGGAGGCCGCGGGAAAGCTGCCCTCGCGGGAGAGCCTGCCCGATCTCGATGTGCAGGTCGTCGAGCGGATCGAGACGGAGGGATACGTGCGCGAGACGATCACCTTCGCCTCGGAATCCGGAGACCGCACCCCGGCCTATCTCTATCTGCCGAAAGGACTCGCGCCGGGCGAGCGCCGCATCGGCGTCGTCGCCCTGCATCCCACCCACAAAATCGGGAAGGCCATCGCCGACGGCCAGGGCGAACGCCCCAACCGCGCCTACGCGAAGGAGCTGGCCCAGCGCGGCCACGTCGTCATTGCGCCGGACTACCTTTCCTTCGGCGACTACAGCGACTACGACTTCGCCGCCGACCGCTACGAGTCGGGCACGATGAAGGGCATCTGGAACCACATGCGCTGCGTCGACCTGCTGCTCTCGCGGCCCGAGGTGGATCCGGAGAAGATCGCGGCCATCGGCCATTCCCTCGGCGGGCACAACGCCATCTTCCTCGGAGTCTTCGACCAGCGCGTCAAGGCCGTCGTCTCGAGCTGCGGATGGACGCCGCTGCACGACTACTACGGCGGCGACCTGAAGGGCTGGACGAGCGACCGCTACATCCCCGCGATCCGCGACCGCTACGGGCTCGATCCCGACAAGGTGCCCTTCGACTACTACGAGCTGATCGCCGCCCTCGCCCCCGCCGCCTTTTTCTCGAACTCGCCCCTGCGCGACAGCAACTTCGACTGGCGCGGCGTCGAGAAGGTCGCTCCCCAGGCGCGGCGCATCTACGAGCTGCACGGCGTGCCGGAGAAGCTGCGCATCGCCTACCCCGACGACGAGCACGA